>CAYPGU010000089.1:0-7708 GCA_964409995.1 uncultured Legionellaceae bacterium
TTGCTTCTGTGTTATTGAATTAAAGGATACGGATTTTAAACCTGAATATGCTGGTAAACTGAACTTCTATCTTTCTGCGGTAGATGATTTATTCAAACACCCTAGTGATGAACCAACAATTGGCATAATTTTATGTAAATCAAAAGATAATGTTCTTGCTGAATATGCTCTACGAGACATCGCTAAACCAATTGGCCTTGCTGAATATAGGCTTACTGAAGCATTACCAGCAGAGATCCAAATAAGTTTGCCGACAATTGAGCAACTAGAAGCGGAGCTATCAAGAGAATTTGCGAGTACAGAAGAGGCTTAACAAACCTCTTGGTTACTCAACTCATGAAAATCCAGTGCGAGCCAATGATTTTCAATGAAAATCCACAACTTGTTGTTTTTTGATGTAAAAGCAGCTTGAATAATGCTAATTAGCTAAAAAGTGAAGCCGCTCGCCAGCCAATTAGACAAAAATCGGTGCGTTTGGCTAAAATATGGAAGCAAACTTTAGCCAATTAGCCCCTAAGCATGCTGCAGCCGAGCTTTCTTCTTCGGCCACGCATTGATCACAGCTTTGATCAAAGTTGCTAATGGAATGGCAAAGAATACACCCCAGAAGCCCCAAATTGCGCCAAAGAATAAGATTGCTATGATAATTGCAACTGGATGCAAATTAACCGCTTCAGAAAATAATAATGGTACAATGATGCTGCTATCTACAAATTGCACGAATAGATACGAATAAAACATCAAAGCAAACTCACCGGTAAAACCACCAACAAAACCCCATTGCAAATATCCAACCAATATTACCGGAATCGTTACCACAACCGCACCGATATATGGGATTACGACTGATAGTCCAACCAGAACGCCCAATAACACTTGGTAGCGCAAATCAAAGAAGAAAAATACTAGGTAGGTAAAGAAGCCAACGATAAGTATTTCGGTTATTTTGCCACGTATGTAATTACTAATTTGCATGTTCATTTCGCGCCAAACCTGGGTAATTACAGAACGTTTGGCAGGTAAAAAACTAGCGAACCAATTCATAATTAAATCTTTGTCGCGTAAAAAGAAAAACACAAGCATAGGAACTAAAATTATATATACAATCCAAGCTATTATACTTGGGATAGTAGATAAGAACGAAGATGTAAGTATTTTTTTAACCCATTGTTCGCTTTGCTCTGAGGCGGCGGCAACAACAGTATCCATGTATTCAGCAGAGATATAATCATTATGCGAGTATAAAAATTTATACAATAATGTTTTAGTATTCTGCACCAAATCTGGAAACTCGACCATCAAGCTCGTACACTGTTTCCATAGCATTGGTAAAAGCCATATTAAACTCGCAGCAAATACCAACATAAAAGCTAAAAAAACTATCCAATATGCAACGACAAAGGGACATTTATTTTTTTGTAAAAAGCTCACCCAATATTGCAAAAAAAATGCAATCGCAATACTCACGAATACCGGCATGAAAATATTGCCAAAGAAGATTATGATGCCAAAACCAGCAACTAGCAGTACTAATAATAAAATAGCTTGTGGATCAGAAAAGTAATCATCAATCCAGTGTTTGAGAACCTTTATCACTACCCCTCCTGGGTATTATTGTTTTGTAATAGGTAATAAAACTTTTCACCTTCTCTCCATGAGTTTAGCAACAGATGGCCAGTTTGTCTGATAAATACATGACAATCGACTGAATAACTTTGATCGGAAGTGATGACCAACAATTTTTTACCACTAGTTAACTTGCTTATTTCTTGTTTTGTAAGCATAATAGGCATAGGGCACCGGTAACTGCTAGTGTCCAAGCAAATGTCAAAAGTTTGACTGTTATTATGTAGTTCGTTCAAGTGTGCACCCTGTTGGTTGTGACTTAGATCCCGGGTCAAGCGCTTTACGCGCTTGCTAGGGATGACCAAGTTCTGTTGAACTTGCTCACTTTTATGTTAGTCCTGTGGTAGAATGTTCTCAAACTATGAGTTCAGAATCAAATAATTATGACTAAATCTAGAACTATTGTACGTAAAATTCTCGCCTCCTTACTTATTATTAGCAGTGGAGTTGTATCTGCACATTTACCTGATTTGGGTAATGAGTTTCGTTCGGCAGTTTCTATTCATGATGAAAGATTAATTGGTCGCAGCATGATGTGGCAGCTGCGCTCAGCCGGGTTGGTGCACGAAGATCCAATTATTACCGAGTATGTGCGCCATATCGGCCATCGACTCACCCCGTATATGGATATGCCATATAAAGATTTGAATATTAAAATTTTTGCATTAAATGATCCATCTGTGAATGCGATGGCGTTCTTTGGTGGGCATTTAGTAGTAAATAGCGGTTTGATTTCAATCGCAGAAACCGAAAGCGAATTAGCCGGCGTAATGGCGCATGAATTGGGTCACGTGTCACAGCAACATGTGTTGCGAATCATTACCGATGGCAAACGTTTGATGCCTTTAACTATTGCTGAAGCCTTAGCAGCAGTTGCGATCGGCGTGCCAGAATTAATTATCCCAGCCCTCGCTGGACATACGCAACAAATGCTTAACTTTTCACGTCAATACGAACAGGAAGCAGATCGGGTTGGGGTTAGAATTTTGGCCAAGGCAAATTTTGATCCGCAAGGTCTACCGGATATGTTTGAACGCTTTGCTAATATAGCGCGCATGGAAAACAAATTTCCGGAATATATGAGCACACACCCGACTAATGAATCACGTATTGCTGACACACGCAATTACGCTAATCAATATAAAATCAAGCAACAAGCAAATTCAAATATGTTTTATTTGGTGCGGGCTAGAATACGCGTACAATCCGCGGCCAATATGCACGATTTATTAGATAAATTTGAACATGAATTAAAAACTAAGCGTTATAAGAATGAATTAGCGGCACGATATGGTTATGCTTATGCATTATTGCGCAAAGGCAAACCCAATGAAGCCAAGGTTATTATGGCTGGGCTATTGGCACAAAATCCGGATGATTTAATTATTAATCTTACTGCTGCGGAAATTGATGTCGAATTGCATCAATATAAAAACGCAAAAGCCAAACTAGATCATTTAATGCAAATCTATCCAGAATCATCTGCGGTATTATTACAATACACAGACTTATTATTAATAATGAAACAGCCGAAAGCGGCAAAAAATATGCTTGCTAAGTATAAGGAATCAAATTTGCCCGAGCCAATGTATTATGAATATGTGCGCCAATCAGAAGGTATGCTGGGTAATCAAACTGCGGTGCATGAGGCCAATGCTGAGTGGTATTTGTTGCATGGTGATTTGGGATCTTGCTTAGCCCAGTTACAGCAAGCTTATTCTATAAAAAGCAACGATACCAAAACCAACAATCGCATCAAAGCTCGCGCGCAAGAAGTGCAAGATTTAATGCAGCAGATGAAAGCTGTTTAATCTTCTAAAAACTGCCCAAAATCAATAATCTTGTAAAAATAATCTGCATCCATGACAGCATCATTTACTCCATTAACATGAATAAGAACAGACCGACGAGAAAGATGCTTAGGTACTTTCATTTGCTTTATTTTTTCTTGAACATCGGATATTACACTAGCTGATAATTCCCCCCTACTAAATTTGATCTCGCAAATATATACTACAACGTGCTTGGATTGAATCATATAATCTATCTGGCAACCAGACTGCTTTTTTGTTCGTCTTTGAAAGAATGGATTAGCTAGAATAATGTCCTCCGGTCGAATATTTAACAAATGAATTATTTTTTTAGAATTATTAATCACTAGATTTTCGAACTGGAATCCTAGTATAGTACTCCAACCTGGTAAATTATTAATTGATATATCTTCAAACTGTCCGTTTTTAATTTTATTTTTGTTTGGTAAAATGTACTTCAAATAAAACCTTGTATAATTGTCCCTTAATCTATAGAAGCTTAATTTTGATTCTTTATGCGTTTGCATAGACCATGTATGATCACGCTCTATAAACCCACCAGTTTCTAGATCCTCTAAATATAAACTAACATCTCCACCATGTGCAAACCCAGCTTTGGAAATTATGTCCTCACGGGTTGCCTTTCCATCACTTAAAACAGATACAATTGATTGGTAAGTTGCATTTTTTTTACCATAAATATCACTAAATATATATTCAAATTCCGCAAACAACGGACTATCAGAATCAAAACACAGGTTTTTAATATTATTTTCCGCTGAAAGTTTTGGATCTATTAATTCTAAGTATCTAGGAACACCACCGGTTACGCTTAGAAGCTTGAGTTTTTCAAAAGTGGATATGTTAGTATTATTTTTCCAAAATTTATTACAGTAGTTTAAGGCAAGCTCATGAATGGTCATTTGCAATGTTGGACGTCCTAAATAACCAGTATTGCGCAAAATATTCTTTTCAATCCAAGAAGAAACTGAACCGCATAGTATTAATATTAATTTGGGATTTTGCGAAAAATATAGATCCCAAATAGATTTGAGCTTACCAAGAAAAGTAGGATCTGCATGAGCCATCCAGGAAATTTCATCTAACACGATAATTACCCTGCCCTGCGCCGTTTGCTGGGCTAACAAAGTAAATAAATCGCCCCAGTCCTTTGTAGCCGAAGCCGGTACTAGACAATGTTGCCTTAGATAGCGTGCAAATTCATCACGCTGCGTCTGCGCACTGGTTTCTGGCTCTGGTGGTAGCCCCATAAAATCATATGTTTTGAATTTTTTTGCGAATTCTTTGATCAAGCGACTTTTGCCGATTCGCCTTCGACCTTTGATTACAACTAAACTCGCAATATCACGGCGCAGTAGGCTATTTAATTTTTCTAATTCTTTTTCCCGACCTATAAACATCCGCTCTCTCCTAAAAATAGCTTTTGTCATTTTGGGGAGCAACCCAACCTCAACATATTGCTCCTAAAAACGCCTTTTGTCAATCTTAGGAGGAAAATAACAAAGGATATTTTGGCCTTAGCGGACTGCATCTAGGGGTATATAGAAGATGAAGTGGAAGGATATTCTACCACTTTTGGGTAAAAGTGGTCGTCTAGTTCAGTGGGGCATCGATATCATTCGGGTTATACACTCGAGCTGGCGCTTGATTTGCCGCCGGCGCACCGGCAACTTTCTTGGTGCCTGAGTCCATGAATCCTTTCATTGTGTCCACAAACGGAATTGCAATCGCCACCACCCCCAAGATTAAGTACAACACTGGAGTCGTGAGAGGGACTAATTTTGGATTACGGCGATGGATTTGAAACTGGGTAAATGCGGCGGCAATGAGTGCCACCCCGACAATTATACATGCCGCCCACATCAGCTTGGCGAGGGCATCTCCGCCGACCAATAGAGTTTTAGCTACCTCCCCGAGAGGAACTCCACTTTGACTCGCGAAGACTGTAGCCGGAGTTACTATTAGAATAGCTGATAGTTTAGTGATTGGTCTAAGCATGATTTTTATCCCATAACCAAGTTTTAAAGTGCTAAGTTTAATAATAATGTATTACAGCAGAAGGTGCTATGTTGGTGGGCCGTGATGGATTCGAACCATCGACCAATAGATTAAAAGTCTACTGCTCTACCGACTGAGCTAACGACCCCCATTGAGGAAATGGAATTATACCTGAATAGGGTCAGAGGTCAATAGATTGGGATTTAAGCTGTATATAAAAACAGGGGTGGGCAGTGCCAAAATATAATAAAGAAGTAATTGATAAACTCATAACGGATCTTGAGAAACTTATTGCTGGTGGTAATAATATAAGTGACATATTAAAAGCATATGACAATAAGAACGGCACAGACACACCAAATAATATATTAAAAGATTTTTTAAAAAGTTACTTGCAAGTAACAACAACGACTCCGTATGAAATTAACAGTAAGAAAGATACAATTAATGCTTTAATTATAAATTTAAAATTAATTGCAAATCCTTCCACTACTGATGAAGCGGCTAGAATAACATTAGCGAAATATTTCAAAGGTCCAATCAATCTGCTAGATAATCTTTTATCAGAATTAACTAATCGTGCCAGTGTTGCATCTGCTCAACAACCAAACCCTGCAGGTGGACAGGCTAACCAAGCAAAAATAGATGATATATCCAATCAAATGCAACAAGCACAACAACTAGCAGATGCAGCACCCACTGCAGCACCCACTGCAGCACAAAATTATCAACTCAGACATGTAATTGCTCAAGATGAAGCTGGAAAGGATTGGCTATTCATAGCAAGAGCAGATTATGAGCAATTAAAAGATCTAACTGTAAAGTTACCTGCTAATTTTCCTATTACTGAATATAAAGGAAAAAAAGTGAATTTTTTAGAGTTTTTAAAAGCTCAAGAAGTCGCAATTGGGGACGCGATAATAACAGACTCTATAGTGCGAATTCCAATCGACGCTCTTTTTAATACTGATATAGAGCCAGCATTAGCTATGTTTAGTCGTGCAGCAGGTATTACAATTAAAAGTTCTCTGACAGTGATCTCACTCACCAATACACAAACCGTCGATCAATTAGAGGCAGCTGCTATAGCAACCATTGAGCCTGTGGCATCCAGCACGACATCAACACCTGCGAATACTGCAATACAATCAATTGCTGTAAATTATAAAGTAACAATTGCTACGACATCAAACCAGACAATCATGGAGATTACACTGGAAGACTATCAAAAGCTCAAAGGAATTAATGTTAAAGTTGAAGAAATAGATATGAATTTCTTGCATTTTTTAAAGAGTAAACAAGCTTTACCGCAGATACCGCCGATACCTGCACTGCCAACTGAAGCTAAAGATCCTTTTCTAATACCTATCAAACCTGGCACTGAAGTTGGACAATTATTGCAAGAGTTTGCTAATTTAGCACAAGCACAAGCTCATATTAAATTTAATGATCTCAACGCCCCTGCAGCAGCACCAGTATCAACTACGCAAAATTCAACTGTAAGTAATAGCGCAGTAACAACTACACAGCAACATCAAGCCTCCGTTACAGTTACCCCAACACCCGCTGCAACCTTGCATCAAGCTGGTGTTCAAGACTTTATGACCCAATATAAAGCTGGGGTAACAGATAAAGCACAACAATTAAGCTGTCAGGCAAATTGGAGCGCAAGCCCTTATACACTTACAAAAGGTGCTGAAAATCTCGCCACGCTGCAACAAGATCGAAATAATCAATCTATAACTTGTACTTTGGCAGCAAATCTAAATGTTTCTAAAACTGCAGAAGTAGCTCAAATGCATGCGGCAGGCTTAATCAAAGGATTTAAAAAAAATGATCCGATTACATTAACTTTCGCTGGCGATGCAACCCAAGCCAAGGTGCTAGCAGAAACGATGTTAAAAGAGTTTCATGGCAATAATCCACACAGACAAATAGCAATAGCCTGTGCAGATCAAACGCTAAAAAATGAAATAGAGGCGATAAAAACTAGTATCTACACCGCACCAACAGTACCAAATGGGCATTCGCGAAATAATATTGGTCAAAACCAACTCAACGTCTAACGCCCTGGCTCTTCTCCCCACACATACTCGGGTAATATTCTTATTTTTTTGCAGGTGTTGCAGATTCTGTAAATAATCCTAATTCGGGTTTTCTTAGGTCTAATTTTTTATTTTGTGAGTGTTCGTAATCCGGCTCTTGTTCCATTTCCTGTTAACAGAGACACTCTTTGCAGTGTTTTTGGAATT
>CAYPGU010000090.1:0-7689 GCA_964409995.1 uncultured Legionellaceae bacterium
AGCTGGCGAGTCATGTTTGATGTGTTGTTGATAGCAGTTTGCGGTGGCATCTACATTGTGCCACTGTATGCCTTAATGCAAAAGGAGAGTTCCGTCGACTTTAGAGCCAGGATCATCGCCGCTAACAATATACTTAATGCGTTGTTCATGGTTGTTTCAGCATTATTTACTTTAGGTATGTTGGCAACATCGCACACAGTTCTAGAGGTATTTTTGGTTATAGCTTTGGTAAATTTGTTCGGCGCATACTATATTCGCAAAAAACTTAACTCTAACAAACACGAACTATACTGAAACATAATAGATTTTTTCACACGAAAGATGAAGTCTCATCTAAACTTACATTGTTCACACCTATAGGGAAACACAATACAGATGAATGAGCATGGGTTTGGTAAACTACGTCGCACATTTTGGCCGATTCATAACTATGAGTTGAAAAAACTTCTTCCCATGTTATTCATGTTTTTCTTTATTTCTTTTAACTACAGTATCGTGCGTAATATCAAGGATGCATTAATCGTAACCGCACCTGGTTCAGGCGCAGAAGCTAATCCATTTTTGAAGTTGTGGGGTGTAATCCCTGCCGCAATTATCTTTATGTTAATTTTTGCCAAACTAAGTAACATTTTAAGCAAAGCAAATTTATTCTACGTGTCAGTCTTACCATTTATATTGTTTTTTGTGATTTTTGACCTATTCCTATATCCAATGCAAGATGTATTGCACCCGCACGAACTTGGCGAACGTTTACAAGCTGCAGCACCAACTGGTTTATATGGATTTATTGCTATTTTTCGCAACTGGGGTTTTTCGTTATTTTATATTTTTGCTGAGTTATGGGGCAGCGTAGTACTGTCACTGTTATTTTGGGGCTTTGCTAATGACACTACCAAAGTGGAAGAATCAAAACGTTTTTACGCTCTATTTGGGATTGGAGCAAATATAGCACTCGAATTTTCTGGCTTAGCCACTGGATATTATGCAAATCTATATGATTCTTTGCCAAAAGATGCCGACCCAATGCAAAATACCTTAGATGGGTTAATTACTTTGTTTACAGTTTGCGGTTTTATGATCATTGCAATATATTGGTGGATTAACAAGTACGTACTTACCGATCCACGCTTCTACGACCCAACAAAGATCAAGAAAAAGGAAGAAAAACCTAAAATGTCTCTCAAAGACAGTTTTAAATTCCTAATCCACTCCAAGTATATGCTGTATATCGCAATACTAGTCGTTGCATACGGTATATCTATTAACTTGATTGAAGTGACTTGGAAAAACCAAGTTGGTCTGCAATACCCAAGCATGAATGAGTATCTGAAGTTTATGGGCACCTATAATCGTTGTGTTGCATGGACTACGATATTTATGATGCTTTTCTTAACTGGAAATGTGTTAAGAATATTTGGGTGGCGTGTCGCAGCATTAATTACGCCAAGTGTTTTGTTAATAACCGGCATTATATTCTTCTCGTTGGTAATTTTTATGGACGCAGCACAACCTATTGTAGAGGCATTCGGAACCACACCACTATACGCCGCTGTAGTAGTAGGTTTGATTCAAAATGTGATGAGCAAGTCTTCGAAATATTCATTATTTGATCCAACCAAAGAAATGACGTATATACCATTAGATCAAGAATCAAAAGTTAAAGGCAAAGCAGCAATCGATGTGGTTGGTTCTAGATTGGGCAAGGCTGGCGGCTCAGCGCTTCAACAAGGGTTACTGTTCATTGGTCCATTAACAGTAATTACTCCATACATAGCGGTACTAATCTTCGGAATTATTGGGGTTTGGATTATTGCTACTGTAAAACTAAGTAAGGAGTTTGCGGCTAAGACTGCCGAGTCGAAGCCATAATTCCTTACTGTTTTATTTTTTCACAGAACTAAATCAGCAAAATCTCTATTGTGCGGTAAATTTATGCGTTTTGATTTATGTTGACGAGAAACTGAATCAATATTTTCCACAATCGCTATACTAATTGCACAAAAAATTGACACTACACACAAAGCTATAAACACGGAAAGGGTCATCGAAAGTTTGTCACTGGGTTGCTGCTTATCATCGCTCATTATTCTATATCCTTATCTTTTTTTATCGGGTTTTATTTAATTATTGCAGATTAAATGTGACCATAAACCAAGAGCTGAAAAATAAAGTAGATCTCGCACAAAGTCCTTCAATAAAGCTCCAAATCTGCCGATAAATGTAATATGGGTCTCAATATGACCCACAACAATCTAGAATATAGAGTAAGGGCACATGCGCTATACACGTTTATCAAAATATTTTACAACTCTGACTCAAAAGAGTGTGGTCTTTTCTACTCTAATTACTAGCATCATGTTGATGGTATTCGTAGCTGACCTGCAATTCACTACCGAAGTCTATATTGGAGTTCTGTATATTATTGTAATCATGTTATCGCTGTGGCTTCCTGGCACTAAGTATACTTTTTATTTTGCTGCATTTTGCACTATTCTCGCCTCATATGGATATTTTTATTCAATTTACAATATTGCTGCGAATACGTACTTCCATATGACTAATTTCATAAATCTTACTATGACTATAAGTGCGATATGGATTACTACACTAATCGCTATTTATATAAAAAATATCAGCTTAGCCTTGACCAAAAGTGAAACTATTCATAAAGCCATTTTGAATACTTCTATTGATCCAATCGTGGTGATGAATTTGGATGGTGTTATCGAATCAGTAAGCAAAACTATTGAAAAATCATTTGGCTGGCCGGCTCAAGATATGGTAGGCAAGAAATTTATTCAATTACTGGATGGCAGTTATCATGATCAATACGCAAAAGTTTTAAATGGTGGAGACAAGATTATGCAGTCTCCATTAATTGGACACACTAACGAAGCGGTTGGATTACATCGCATGCGACGTACCTTTCCATGCGAGGTATCCATCAACTATATAGATATCCCAGAAATTGATGAACCATTTTTTACTGCTGTATTACGTGATATCAGTATACGTAAAGCCTATGAACAAAAGATGGGTTGGCTATCTACTCATGATGAATTAACTAAAATTTACAATCGCCGTTTTTTTAATGAACAGGTGGATAAGGAATGGCGACGTTTGTTGCGCACCCAAGAATACCTATCATTAATTATTTTAGACGTAGATTTCTTCAAAAATTACAACGATGCGCTAGGGCACCAAACTGGCGATAATTGTTTAAAAATGATTGCTGGCGCCTTGGAACAAAATTCACACCGGTCTACAGATGTTGTAGCTAGATATGGTGGCGAAGAATTTATCGTACTCTTACCAAATACGAACCAAGCGGGCGCCCTACAAGTTGCAAAAAATATCCAGGAAACAATTGCCAATTTAAATATTCCACACCCAAACTCTTCGGTTATGAAAAAAGTCACCGTAAGTATGGGAGTTGCCAGCATCATACCTACAATCGGAGCTAGCTATGAACGCTTGATTCGATTCGCAGACCAAGCATTATATGAGGCCAAACGACAGGGCCGCAATCGCATCCAAGAGCACAAAGAAGACTAAGACTTTTAATTCGCCAAGTATTTTTGTATTATGAAAGCTGGTTTTTTCAACAGAATATCAGGCAAATGACTCAAACTATACACTTCCAGTATCAGCAACAACAACTATGTGTTGAAGATGTTCCACTGCAACTAATTGCCCAACAATATGGTACTCCTTGCTATGTATATTCTAAACGAGCAATTACAAATAATTGGCAGGCTTTCGCCGATGCATTTGCAACTAGTGGACATAAGCATCAAATTTTTTATGCAATCAAGGCAAACTCGAGTTTAGCCATTTTAAAATTATTAAACTCTATGGGTGCAGGTTTTGATGCGGTATCTGGTGGTGAAATTGAACGCGTCTTGGTAGCTGGCGGCAATCCACAAAAAATAGTTTTTTCTGGCGTTGGCAAAAGTAATGTTGAAATCAAACGCGCGATTGATCTAGGCATTTATAGTATACATGTTGAATCGATCGCTGAATTAGAACGAATTCAAGAAATAGCACAACAATGCAACAAACGAGCTAATATTGCCTTACGTATTAATCCTGATGTGGCAATTGATAGCCACGCCTATATTTCAACTGGCAGTAAGAGTAGTAAGTTTGGGATTGATTATGTCAATGCTGTTGAGATTTATTGCAAAGCACAGCAGATGCCAAATATAAATATTCGCGGTATCTCGTGCCATATTGGCTCACAAATTGATTCTCTCAAGCCTTTTCTTAGCGCTATAGACCAACTTTTAGCTATTATTGAACAATTAACTGCCAAAAATATTCAACTAGAATATATTGATGTTGGTGGCGGTCTTGGCATTCCATATCAGAATGAAACAATGCCCAGCACGGCAGAATATATAGCAGCCATCACTGACAAATTGCAAAATTCAAAATTAGCTATACATATAGAACCTGGCAGAGCTATTGTCGCAAACGCAGGCATATTACTCACCAAAGTTGAATATTTAAAAACTACTGGGGATAATAATTTTGTCATAGTTGATGCTGCAATGAATGATTTAATTCGTCCGGCTTTATACCATAGTTATCATGAAATTATTCCCGTGCGCGAGACTACAATCAGTACAGACAAAATATATAATGTAGTTGGACCGGTATGCGAAACTGGCGATTTTCTGGGCGAAAAGCGTGCTTTAGAAGTAAAATCTGGCGATTTATTAGCGGTTATGACTGCAGGCGCATATGGTTTTTGTATGAGTTCAAATTATAACACGCGCCCACATTGTGCGGAGGTGCTGGTAAATGGTTCACAAATCAATTTAATTAATCAAAGACAAACATTAGAACAATTATGGCAGAACGAGAAATTAATTGATGTATGATGATTTATTCTTACAGGCCAAAGTAAACCAATTTCAACCGCTAGCGGCGAAAATGCGACCTTTAGATTTAAAAGCATTTGTTGGACAGCAGCATTTGTTAAAGCCCGGTATGCCACTATATGAGGCGGTATTACATGGCCGTCCGCATTCCATGATCTTATGGGGACCACCTGGTGTTGGCAAAACTACTTTGGCACAAATTATTGCCCGCACTTCCCAAGCGCAATTCTTAAGTTTATCTGCGGTAATGTCTGGCGTCAAAGAAATTCGCGAGGCAATTCGCCAAGCGCAATTATCTGCGCAAGCGACAATTTTGTTTATTGATGAAGTGCATCGTTTCAACAAAGCACAACAAGATGCTTTTTTACCGTTCGTAGAAGATGGCACGATCACTTTTATTGGTGCAACTACTGAAAATCCATCTTTTGAACTAAATAATGCTTTATTATCTCGAGCCAGAGTATATCAATTAAAGTCTTTGGAGACTGATGAACTAATCCAGATTATTCAAAATACTATTATCGATGCACAAAATGGTTTTGGCAATAAGCAAATCTCTTTTCCGACTGAATTGCAAGCAAAGCTAGTTAATGCGGCTGATGGCGACGCGCGTCGTTTATTAAATTTACTTGATTTGGCGATTGAATTTGGCGAACAACAGCATCACCAAATTAACATCAGTTTAGGAACAATTGAAAAAGTTTTAACCGAATCACAACGCCGTTTTGATAAAGGTGGCGATATTTTTTACGATCAAATTTCTGCTCTACATAAATCTGTGCGCGGCTCATCACCAGATGGTGCTTTGTATTGGTTTGCACGCATGTTAGATGGTGGATGTGACCCATTATATATTGCCCGCCGAGTAGTTCGCATGGCATCAGAAGATATCGGTAATGCCGATCCACGCGGTTTAGAGTTAGCTCTCAATGCTTGGGATGCACAGCAACGCTTAGGCAGCCCAGAAGGTGAATTAGCCGTGGCGCAAGCAATCGTATACTTGGCCAGCGCACCGAAAAGTAATGCGGTTTATACAGCATTCAAAGCGGCTATGCGCGATGCACAGGAGTATGGTTCATTGCCCGTGCCACAACATATTTGTAATGCGCCGACTAAATTAATGCGCGATATTGGCAATGGCCGTGATTATCGTTATGATCACGACGAGCCAAATGCAGTTGCTGTTAAACAAACCTATTTTCCAACTAAGATGGGTGAACGCATTTATTATCAACCGGTAGATCGCGGTTTAGAAATCAAGATTAAAGAAAAATTAGATTTAATTCGGAAAGGATTAGTTAAAGATGAAGTGTCTAGTAGCAATTAAGCAAGTACTCGATCCTTATGTGACGATCAGAGTTAAAGCTGATCACACAGCCGTTGAAACCGCTAATGTTAAAACTGCCATGAATCCATTTGATGAAATTGCGATTGAAGAGGCAGTTCGACAAAAGGAAGCAGGTATTATTAATGAAATAATTGCTGTTAGTATTGGCGCAAGCTCTTGCCAAGAAACATTACGTCAGGCTTTAGCGCGCGGCGCAGATAGCGCTATTTTAGTTGATGGCGATGCAGCATTATCTAAGCTTTCGATTGCCAAAATTCTTGCCAAATTAGTACAAGAGCAACAAGCACATATTGTACTTATGGGTAAGCAGGCTATTGATGATGACGCGAATCAAACTGGCCAAATGCTAGCGGCAATTTTAAATTGGCCACAAGGTACATTTGCTTCTAAAGTCGTTATTAATCCCACCGAGCAAACTGTCCTGGTAACTAGAGAAGTAGATGGTGGATTAGAAACTTTACGTTTGAAATTACCTGCTGTAATAACTACCGATTTACGTTTGAATGAACCGCGCTACATTTCATTACCTAATGTTATGCAAGCCAAGCGTAAGCCGCTAACTACTATTAGCTTAGAGTCGTTAAACTTAAGTATACACACACAACAATCAATCTTAAGTGTTAATCCGCCTTCGCAGCGCAAACCTGGGGTAATAGTAAATTCGGTAGCAGAACTGGTAGAAAAATTGAAGAATGAGGCACGCGTAATATAATGGCTATACTAATTATCGCTGAACATGACAATAAAGTTTTAAATCCAGCTACTCTACATGTGGTGAGCGCTGCCCAGCAATTAGCGGGGAAAATTGATATTTTAGTTGCAGGTTATAAATGTGAGTCTGTAATAACACAAGCACAAAGGCTTGCTAATACTCAATCAGTTTTAATCGCAGATCATCCCGCTTACCAACATGCTTTAGCCGAAAATCTTGCACCTCTGGTGCAATCTATTGCGACTGATTATCAGTACATATTGGCTCCAGCTACCACCTTTGGTAAAAATTTACTGCCACGCGTTGCCGCTTTACTCGATGTTGAACAAATTTCAGAAGTAACTAAAATTATCGCAGCAGACACTTTTCTAAGGCCAATTTATGCTGGCAATGCTGTTGCAACTGTAAAGACGTCCGCACAAAAGATTTTAATAACTATCCGGCCGACAAGTTTTGCTTTATGTGAAATGGTAGAGCAGGGTTGTGCAACCAAAGAATTATCTCAGGTTTTTGATAGCAAATTATCTGAATTCGTAGAATTAACTGCAACTAACAAGCATGAATTACCGGATCTGAATTCTGCACGCGTAGTAATCGCTGGCGGCCGCGGCTTACAAAGCAAAGAAAATTTTGCGATGTTAGAAGAGCTAGCACACAAATTAAACGCTGCAATCGGTGCCTCACGCGCGGCGGTTGATGCCGGATTTGTGCCGAATGATTTGCAAATTGGACAGACCGGCAAA
>CAYPGU010000091.1:0-7652 GCA_964409995.1 uncultured Legionellaceae bacterium
GTAATTGGCATTAATCAAGCTTTGCACATAGCCATAGCTATGGCCAGTTTGATCGTAGAGTGTGGGCTCGATTAAGTGCAGTGTCTTATTCTGTGACATAATTTTTAATATCTGTAGTTGTACGGCCATGTTCATCTGCAAAGCGCACAATATCATCCTCGCCTAAATAGCTGCCAGATTGAACTTCGATTAACTCGAGCGTTGTATCGCCAAAGTTAGATAATTGGTGAATCGTGCCAATTGGAATAAAGGTTGATTCATTTTCTTTGAGCAGGAAAGCTTCGGTGCCACGAACTACTTTGGCTAAGCCCTTGACTACTACCCAGTGTTCAGAACGGAATTTATGCATTTGCAAAGACAGGCTTTTACCGACATTAACGCTAATTAGCTTCACTTGGAAAGTTTCACCCTTACTGATCGTATCGTACCATCCCCAAGGTCGCATTACCTGTCTGTGTTCAGTTGCAACTAAGTGATTACGTTGTTTTAATTTAGCAACAACTTGTTTAATTGCTTGGTTTTGGTCTTTGCTAGCAATTAGAATTGCATCGGAAGTTTCAATGATATGCAGATCATGAATTCCGATAGCCGCGATGGTTCTATGACGCGCATCGATTAAACAATTTTCTGTTTGCAGGCAGATTACATCACCATTTATTGCATTACCTGCTTCATCTTTATTACTGTGTTCCCAAACGGACTGCCAGTTGCCAATATCTGACCAGCTGCAATTTAAAGAAAATACTGCCGCATGTTTGGTATGTTCCATCAGAGCATAATCAATCGAAATCGCAGTGCAAAACTCATATTGCTCTGATCGCGGACGAATAAAGTCTAAATCTTGCTCGCAATTTAGTATAGCATCTTGGGCTGCATTAACAATTTCAGGGTGGTGCAACTTCAATTCATTTAAATATGTCTTTGCACTGAACATAAACATCCCAGAGTTCCATAAATAATCAGGATTATTTTGCATGCTAGTTGCATTAGCTATATCTGGCTTTTCAATAAACTGCGCTACATAATTGCCAGCACTATTATTTTCTAACCTAGCACCAAGTTTAATGTATCCATAACCAGTTTCAGGGCGGCTGATTGGAATTCCAAAGGTAATTAATAAATTTTCAGCTACTGAGGTTTCAGCAGTTACAATAGATTGTTCAAATTGATCTGTGTCTTGAATCAAATGATCCGCTGGTAATATCAGCAATGTGCAGTCTGCAATATTATTTTGCGCCCAACAAGCAGCTAGTGCTATTGCCGGGGCAGTGTTGTTAGCGCTAGGCTCTAGGATAATCGCACTATAAGGCGAATCTATTTGTCGCAATTGCTCTGCAACGATAAATCTGTGTTCTTCATGACATACAATTAGTGGTGGTAAGAAATTGGCATTTACTGGAAGGCGTTGTATAGTTGCTTGAAATAAACTATGCTTGGCACCTAATAAGGCCAAGAATTGCTTCGGGTATGCAGTTCTGGATAAGGGCCAGAGCCGTTCACCTGAGCCACCAGCTAAGATAATTGGTAAAATCATGGTTTGTCCACGCGGGAAAGCTGCAATTTTAACCTTGTTAGCTAGTAGCTGTAAATGGCCAAGCTAATATAAATAGTCTAGGTAATTATATATGACAGCTAACAATTCTAAGATAGATAACACAGATATTGTCAAATTAAATTTTGCTGCGGCCAAAATTTTGGTGGTTGGCGATGTTATGCTCGATCAGTACTGGCATGGCGGTACCTCACGTATTTCTCCCGAAGCACCGGTACCGGTAGTAAAGATTAATAAAACGGATCACCGTCCGGGTGGCGCTGCAAATGTGGCGAAAAACTTAGTGGTGCTTGGTTGTCAGGTTAAATTATTAGGCATGGTTGGTCTAGATAATGCGGCAGATTTATTACGTCAATTACTAGATAGCAATCACATTCAGCATGAATTAGTCGGGCTAGACAAATATTCCACAATCGTAAAATTGCGTGTGCTGTGTAAACATCAACAAATGATTCGTTTAGATCATGAAGAAGAATTAAAAGATCTAGATTTAAATAATTTAAAATTGATTTATGATTTATACGCCAGCGAATTAAAAAATTACAACACAGTGATTCTGTCTGATTATGCCAAAGGCGTATTAATCAATCCACGTCCATTCATCGATGCTGCTAATGCATTGGGAGTGACCACCATAGTCGATCCGAAAAGTACTGATTTTTCTTTATATAGTGGTGCTACAGTAGTTAAGCCAAATTTAAATGAATTCGAAAAAGTAGTTGGCAAATGCGATACGATGGAAATTTTGGAAGAGCGGGCGCGTAATTTATTGCAACAATATAATATCGGTGCGCTGGTAATAACTCGTGGTGGTGATGGCATGAGCGTGATCCCTGCTAATAAGCCAGCTACGCATTTACCTGCCTGTGGTGGTGAAGTATATGATGTAACTGGTGCCGGCGATACAGTTATTGCCATGCTTGGGGCTGGTTTATCCTCAGGCTTGGATTTAGTCAAATCTGCAATGTTAAGCACTGTTGGTGCAGGTTTAGTTGTCAGCAAGGTAGGGACTTCTAGTGTTTCTTTGCAAGAGTTAAAAGCTGCACTTGGTAAACAAAAAGAATTGCCACTTGGTGTAACTGATGAGAAGACTTTACGTGAAATTATCAAGGTTAGCCAAGCACGCGGAGAGCGCGTAGTATTCGTAAATGGTTGTTATGACATGCTGCATTTTGGGCATATACGTTATCTAGAACAAGCGCGTGCCCTAGGTGATCGTTTGGTTGTTGGCGTAAATTCTGATGCTTCGGTGCAAAAATTAAAAGGCCCAGGTCGTCCTTTCTATGATGAAAACCGGCGCATGGAAGTATTGGCCGGCCTAAAAGCCGTGGATTGGGTGGTAGTTTTTGATGAAACCACACCAGGTAGATTGGTTGAATCATTGAATCCAGATATTATGGCTAAAGGCGATGAACACTTTAAATCAATCGAGGACATCCCAAATACAGAAGGTGTGGAGCATGTTTTAAAGAATGGTGGTGAAGTGCATTTAATTAAGCGTACCCCAGATTGCTCCTCAACCAAAATGTTAGAATTTATGCAGGAAACAGAAGAATAGATCCCACATGCATCGCGAAAAATTAAAACAATTACTATTACAATACAGTCCAACTGATCCGAGTGAAATCCTTGCGCGCACCCAAATCCTTGAATTCATCCAAGCACATCCAAACTGTTTCGATCGTTCCTTACTCGAAGGACACGTAACCGCTTCGGCTTGGTTGCTTAATAAAGACTTAACTAAAGCCTTATTATTGCACCACGGTAAATTTGATGTTTGGTGTCAGCTAGGTGGCCATTGTGATGGTGATTCTGATGTGTTAGCCGTTGCTTTGAAAGAAGCGCGCGAAGAATCTGGAGTCAACAATATAGTCCCAATTAGCACGGAAATTTTTGATTTAGATGTACATGAGATTCCTGAGCTGAGTGGCATCCAAGCGCATAAACATTACGATATTCGCTTTTTGCTCAAGGTTAATAGTGATGAAGAAGCAGTTGGCAATTACGAATCCAAAGCAGTAGGTTGGTTTGGACCACAACAAGAACTATTGCCCACCCAGGCAGAATCAGTATTAAGAATGTTTCGTAAATGGCGTGCTAGATCGGAACAGTTGTTAGAGGTTTAATAGTTACGCTCAACCACAAAATCTGCTAAATCAAGTAAAGCGGTTTTATGAGCTGAGTTTTTCACCATTAACAATGCTTGTTTAGCTAATTCAATTTCGCGTTGCGCAAAATCTAAAGTGTATTGTAAAGCCCCAGAAGTTTTAATCGTATGCTGCAATGCAGTAAAATTAGCTTGCTGTGGTTCAGTTAAGGCTGTTCTAACTAATTCTTTTTGTTCAGCATCGCCATGTCTTAGCAAATAAATTAACGGCAAAGTCGGTTTACCCTCGGATAAATCATGGCCTATTTGTTTACCGAATTGGGCGCTATCTGCTTGGTAATCTAATAAATCATCAATTAATTGGTATGCGGTACCAAAATGTAATCCAAATTCTGCCATGGCAGTCTGCAGCTCAGCAGAACTATTGGACAATACCGCGCCTATTTCAGCAGCAGCTTCAAACAGTTTAGCGGTTTTGCTGCGGATCACATGCAGATAATTCTTTTCGGTAGTTTCTGGATTTTTTTGATGTAACAACTGTAGCACTTCGCCTTCAGCGATAGTGTTGGTCGCATTAGCAACAATGCGCAAAATTTGTAAATCTTGCACTTGCACCATTAATTGAAAAGCGCGCGAATATAGAAAGTCACCCACTAATACCGCCGCTTCATTACCCCATAAATTATTTGCAGTATCTTTGCCCCGGCGTAACATCGAGCCATCAACAACATCATCATGTAGCAACGTAGCGGTATGAATGAACTCAATTACGGTTGCCATGGTTATATGCTCATCGCCGGTATAGCCACATGCCTTAGCACAAAACAATACCAATAAAGGGCGTAAGCGTTTACCACCGCTTTGTACTATGTGTTTACCAATTTCTTGGACGAGGGGAATTTCAGAATGCAGGCTCTGGATTATAAGTTTGTCAACTTTATCCGAGTCGGTGTTTACCTGTTGTTTTAAGCTTGCTAATGCCATTAAATTACGTTATTTCCAATCCGTGGCCTCTGACTATACGCCTAAGGTATTCTCAGTCGCAACCTTTTTGAAAAAAATTAGCCCTAACTCTTGATAGTTGCCGGCCTTTTGCGTACCATAACGAACCTTAACAGAATAATTTTGGGAGTGCGGTGATGTACGCTGTTATAATCAGTGGCGGGAAACAATACCGAGTAGAAGAAGGCCAGTTTTTAAGAGTGGCCAAAATTGAACAAGAAATTGGCGCAACAGTCGAGTTCGACCAGGTGTTGCTAGTTGGCGAAGGTGAAGGCGTTAAAGTCGGCGCACCTTACGTTTCTGGATGTAAAGTTACTGCCGTAGTTGAAAAGCAAGGTCGTGAAGACAAAATCAAGATCATTAAATTCAGACGTCGTAAGCATCATATGAAGCGTATGGGACATCGTCAATGGTACACCCAAGTTCGCATTACCGGCATTCAAGCCGCGTAAAACTGGAGAAATAAATGGCACATAAGAAAGCGGGTGGTAGTACTAAGAACGGACGTACTTCTAACCCCAAATATCTAGGTATTAAGCGCTTTGGTGGTCAATTAGTGACTGCTGGTAGTATTTTAGTTCGTCAACGCGGCACTGCTTTCCATCCTGGGACGCATGTTGGTCGTGGTGGAGATGATACATTGTTTGCGAAGATGACTGGTTTTGTGAAGTTCACCGAAGGTGGCCCGCGCAAACGTAGATTCGTAAGTATTGTCCCGGTTGAAACGCAACAAACCGAACAGGCTGCCTAATTAAGGCAATCTTAAAAAGCCTCGCAATGCGGGGCTTTTTTATTTAAGAACAGCAGTAAATCGAATGGCGAAGAAAATAAAATGAAATTTGTAGATGAAGCTAGAATTGTGGTCCATGCCGGCAAAGGCGGTGACGGTTGCTTAGCTTTTCGTCGCGAAAAATACATTCCATTCGGTGGTCCAAACGGTGGTGATGGCGGCGATGGTGGCAGTGTATATTTGCAAGCCGACCCAGGTCTGAATACTCTAGTTGATTATCGTTTCAATCGTTTACATCGCGCTGAAAACGGTCGCCCAGGTGAGGGTAGTAATTGTACTGGCCGTAGTGGTGACAATTTAATTCTACCTGTTCCAGTTGGAACAATGGCGTGGAATGTAGAAACTGATGAATTAATCGCCGATCTGAAAGAACCTGGCGAAATGGCATTAGTTGCACAAGGTGGATTTCATGGGCTTGGGAATTTACGCTTCAAAAGTAGTATTAATCGTGCACCGCGTAAAACAACCAAAGGTACCGAAGGTGAAGAGCGTGAGCTCCGCTTAGAATTGCGTTTATTAGCCGATGTTGGCTTATTAGGTTTCCCAAACGCGGGTAAATCTACTTTTATTCGTTCTGTATCTGCGGCAACGCCAAAAGTTGCTGATTACCCATTTACTACCTTACATCCAAATCTTGGTGTGGTGCGTATCGCAGAAGGACAAAGTTTTGTGATTGCGGATATTCCGGGTGTGATTGAGGGCGCAGCAGAAGGTGCTGGCTTAGGCATCCAGTTCTTACGTCATTTGGGTCGGACCAATTTAATTCTACATATTGTAGATATTGCCGGCTTGGATGGATCTGATCCAGCTGAATCCGTAGTGATCTTAATGAATGAATTACGCAAATATTCAGAAGAATTAGCAGCTAAGCCTTGTTGGTTGGTGTTGAACAAGATAGATTTGATACATAATGATGAATTAGCTGCGCGGGTGCAAGAAATTAAAGATAAGTTACAGTGGGCTGGCCCAGTATTTGAAATCTCAGGCTTAACTGGCCAGGGTACTAAACCATTATGTCAGGCAATTATGCGCCATATTACACAGACTAGAGGATTTGAGAATGAATGAGACTGTAGACGATTTAAGCGTTTCGTATTTTGAAGATGGTTTAGAAACGGTTAAACAATTAGATAAAATAGTGTTGACCAAAGGTGCCTGGGCAACTTTAATATTTCGCTATCAAGATTGGGATCAGAAAAAACAACAATACGGTGCAGATAAGTACACCATTCGTCGCTACCAGAAGAAGAATGGTGAATACAAACAACGATCTAAATTCAATATTTCTAGCGCAGATCAAGCTAGTAAAATTATTACTGCTTTACAAACATGGTTACAATTAGAAACTGCTAGTACAGGGGAAGTAGTGTCTGAGGAGTAATCATCGCAAAATCCCCGAACCGCTGTGCGGATTCGGGGATGACGATTCATTATTCAGAAATAGCTTTGATGCGAGCGTTCAAACGGCTCTTATGACGGGCAGCTTTGTTAGCGTGGATCAAACCTTTGTTGACCATGCTATCTACCATTGAAGCAGCTTTCTTGTATAGGGCAGTAGCTACAGCCTTATTGCTTTCTTCAATAGCCTTCACTACTTGCTTTAAGTAGGTGCGCATTTCTGAACGACCGCTGGCATTAGCACCACGGCGAATTTCAGATTGGCGGGCTCGTTTCTTTGCTTGACTTGAATTGGCCAAGGTAATTACTCCCAAATGTTTTTACTAGAAATAGGGACCGATTTTGGCGTAAAATGAACTCCAAGTCAATAGTTTAGGGCCTAAGATGGGTGTCAATTTAACCAAATCCTCTATAACATTTAGTTTTATGACTTTTTTGTCAAGGATATTGGGCTTTGTGCGCGATGTGGTGGCGGCGTTTGTATTCGGGGCAGGGCCTGGTTATGACGCTTTCGTCTTATCCTTTCGTATCCCCAATCTGATGCGCCGTTTGTTTGCCGAAGGGGCTTTTTCGCAAGCCTTCGTGCCAGTCTTGTCTGAGTATCAAGCAAATAAATCACCCGATGAAGTTAAAACATTCGTCAATCATATTACCGGTAACTTGGCTTTAGTCTTAGGCATCGTTACTGTACTTGGCGTAATTTGTGCGCCATTAATTATTTATATGTTTGCCCCAGGCTTTGATCCAGATGGCCCACGGCATGAATTAGCCACGCAAATGTTGCGCATCACTTTCCCATATAT
>CAYPGU010000092.1:0-7475 GCA_964409995.1 uncultured Legionellaceae bacterium
ACCGTTCCATAAAATGTTCTTCGGTTGCAACCAACATTTGCTTTAATAACACGTGAACTTGAGTCTCTTCTAAACCAGCTCTATTCACATATAGCAACCTAACAATACGTGGAAAGGTTTCTTCCACTTGCGAATATTTAAATCGGATATAAATAGCCGGCACAGTAATCTCTGTTGGTGGGGTATTATTTTGTTCAGCATCAGGTGCATTTTGCTTAATATTTAGTGTCCCATCACTAATATCAAATGATTTGTACTGTAGATCATCGGGACCGAGCAAATATGTACTTGTAGTTTTAATAGATTTTATTATTTGCTTTTGGCGCGGCATGTCTTCTTGGGATAAGACTAATACAAGTGTAGCAATTAAATCACCACTTTTATCATCTCCAATTTGAGCTGCTGCGATTTGATATGGCATATGAAATCCTAAAATCCATGGAATAAGTATCATCCTAACCAGAAGATTACAAGTTAAACAACCGTATTAATTTTCGTATGGAGTATAGCTGCAGCTAGCTGCTTTGATTTGCGTCCAGGTAATATCAGCATTTACTGACTCCTGACTTGGAGAATCTGTAGTATCACTCATCATTCCTTTGAGGAAATGTTGATCGCGCATTGCTTGTAAGTCTGCGCCTGTCAAACTACAGTACATCACTCTAGAATCAGGTGTGGTTAAAATTACCTTACAACCAGTATCACCCATGCCGATAATAGTTTGTTGCAGGAATTCTGGGCCAACACTATCGCTTAAAGCATTCTTTTGCTGATATACGCCCTGCTTACATTGCTGAATAGATAAAAAGAAATCTAAGGTTGGATCGCCACTCGATACTGTGGTATCAGTTGCCCCATCAGAAACTGGTGCTGTTTCCATTGATGATTGAACAGAAGCGTCAGCCGCATCGCCTGCATCATCGGCGCTTACAGCACCAATCACAGCAAACGATAAAGCCAATGTAATAGTTAATAAACTTAGTTTTTTCATCATAATAGCAGTGTAGCACAGCAGTTATAGGTGCATACTCACTGATTTGCTACATTTGTCGATTTCTTGCAAAGTTTTTAATAGATCCGCGATTTTGCCTAATGGCCAAGAATTTGGACCATCACTGAGCGCTTTATCTGGATCGGGATGGGTCTCCATAAATAGCCCAGCAATACCGACTGCTACTGCTGCACGTGCCAATACAGGCACAAATTCCCGCTGCCCGCCCGAAGTTGTACCTTGCCCACCAGGTAACTGTACAGAGTGCGTGGCATCAAATACTACAGGGCAACCTGTGTTACGCATGATTGCCAGGGATCGCATGTCCGAAACTAAATTACCATAGCCAAAACTTGCACCGCGCTCACAGACCATAATTTGTTGATTACCTGTTTGCTTGGCTTTTTCTACCACATGCAACATATCCCAAGGCGCAAGAAATTGGCCTTTTTTAATGTTAACTGGTTTTCCGGTCGCGGCGACTTTTTGAATATAATCGGTTTGGCGGCACAACATAGCAGGGGTTTGTAACACATCAACTACAGCTGCCACTTCATCCATTGGCGTGTCTTCATGCACATCCGTTAATACTGGCACACCGATCTGCTGTCTAACTTTAGCTAAAATTTCCAAGCCTTTATTAATACCCGGGCCACGGAAACTGTTGTAAGAGGTGCGATTAGCTTTATCAAATGATGATTTATAAATAAAATTAATGCCTAAATTTTGTGTAATCTCTTTTAAAATACCTGCGGTATCCAAAGCCAATTGTTCTGACTCAATCACACATGGGCCAGCAATTAAAAATAATGGCTCATCTAAACCAACTTCAAATCCACACAAACGCATTTTATTCTCCTGCCTTATAATCAATTGCTGCGCGCACTAAACCATTAAATAATGGATGCCCACCCATTGGTTTAGAGTTAAACTCTGGATGAAATTGACAGCCAATAAACCACGGATGATCTGGCAACTCAATTACTTCGACTAAATTTTCATCTTTGGAGCGTCCAACAATGTTCATGCCAGCTGCAGCTAATTGTGCAGTATATTTGGCATTTACTTCATAGCGATGCCGATGGCGTTCGGAAATTTCTTTCTTACCGTATAATTTTGAAGTTAAACTTTCAGCATCTAATTTACAGATTTGTGCACCTAGGCGCATTGTGCCACCTTTCGCTGTATCGTGGTCGCGTTTTTGTTTGCTACCATCTTCACCAATCCATTCGGTTACTAAAGCTATAACTGGATTCGTAGTGTTGCGATTAAACTCTGTGCTATTTGCATCGTTTAATTTCATTACATCACGCGCGAACTCTATGATTGCAACTTGTAACCCCAAGCATATACCCAAGTATGGAATCTTATGCGTGCGCGCATATTGCGCAGCAGCTATTTTACCTTCCACACCACGTTCGCCAAACCCACCTGGTACAATAATCCCATCAAGTTTAGTTAATAGTTGCGTGCCTTCAGTTTCAATTTGCTCTGCGTCTATGTATTGAATTTTCACTCGCGTATGATTTTCGATCCCGGCATGGGTTAATGCTTCGTTGATCGATTTATAAGCATCAGATAAGCCGGTATATTTACCCACCATACCGATTAGCACTTCGGCATTAGATGAATGTTGTTTTTCCACCACATCATGCCAAACTGCAAGATTAGCTTGTTTAGCTTCAAGATTTAATTTGCGCAGCACAATCGAATCTAAATTTTGCTCATGTAATAATTCTGGCAATTCAAAAATCGATGGCACATCCGGACAGCTAATTACTGCTGTTTGATCAACATTAGTAAACAAAGCAATTTTAATACGTTCCGAGTCGGCTAATTTCTGCTCACAACGACACAATAAAATATCTGGTTGAATACCAATTGAACGTAATTCTTTAACTGAGTGTTGGGTCGGCTTAGTTTTAACTTCACCCGCGGTAGCAATATATGGCACCAAGGTTAAATGAACAAACAAAGTATTTTCCGATCCTAGTTCAGCACGCACTTGGCGAATTGCTTCCAAAAATGGCAAGGATTCAATATCACCAACTGTACCACCAATTTCTACTAAGACTAAATCATAACCTTCGCCGCTTTGGCGAATGCGATTTTTTATTTCATCGGTAACATGTGGGATTACTTGTACAGTAGCGCCTAAATAAGCACCCTGCCGTTCTTTGTTGATTACGCTATCGTAAATCTGCCCAGCTGTGACATTATTTTTACGAGTCATTTTGGCACTCATAAAGCGTTCATAATGTCCCAGATCTAAGTCGGTCTCAGCCCCGTCATCGGTAACGTATACCTCACCATGCTGAAAAGGGCTCATGGTGCCAGGATCTACGTTAAGATAAGGGTCGAGTTTGAGTGCAGTGACTTTCAAACCTCTGGTCTCGAGGATTGCTGCTAGGGATGCTGCTGCGATGCCTTTACCCAGGGAGGATACTACGCCGCCCGTGACAAAGATGAATTTGGTCATAATTTACCCGTAAAGTTATGGTTATCTACGGGATTTCATAGTACCAGAATGTCGTGGCAATTCATAGATCATATTTTGACTTGTTAAATGACTAAGCTCTGCTCCAGTCTTGCAAGTAAAACAGATCAAATATAATCTATGCCGGATAAAACAGCCTGCTAAAAATGAATTACATACTAACATTCAAACCATCTAATTCTAACTCACCTAGCAACTACCCTAACTCCTGGCAAGTTGTTATGGAGCCAATTGCTGGAATCGGCGCAAATACAGTACTGGCAGGTTTTACCTATTCTCAACCGAAAATAAGCGGCGGACTTTACGACTTTGTTTAGTTGATCCAAGCGTGCGGCAGCAAGTTATTGAATCAGCATCAATTATTGCTGCAGGTTGGCTCACCTTTCAAATTCGGTCTGCTTATTTGTGTAAAGACGAATCTTGCTATGCGGCTGAAAGAACATTTGGTACTGAAATAATTAGCGCTGGAGCATTAATTTCTTGCTTAAAAGCAGTTAGAAACAGCCTTCGTTAAGCAGACTAAGCATAGTGATTAGTTTTTTCGCATTCTTTTGCTAGGCTTATCTGCAATACGCCTACTGGATTTCACAGTGTTTTTAGCTACATCGTCCAGTTTTTGCTTAGCTTTTGCAAGATTATTACGCACTTTACTTGCTGTTGCGGCCTTTTCTACTATACCAGCTTCGGCACCCAAAATACGACGCAATCTTATAACTTCACGTAACCTTGAATTAACAAGCGACAGCTGTGCTTTTAATTGTTTTCTTTCGCGCAAAAGTTTATGTCTTGCTGGACCATTATGGATATATACTGGTAGAAAAAACTTCCCACCTTCTTCATCATCGACTGTTGCATAAAGCTTTTCATTAACATCATCAATTTTATCAGCTATACTGTCTTTAAGCTTGCGCAAGTAATCAACAGACTTCTGTATTCCACCTTTATCACCTTCATATGTTAATGCACCTTTAAGCATAAAAAGCTGTTTGGGGATCTTTTTAGCTGTGCGTATAATTTGATCTGTTACAGAGCTTGATTTTTTAAGTATTGCCTTACGCAATGCTTTCTCAAAAGCATCCATTATTTGCTGTTCATTGAAAAAAGCTTTAACTTCCTGTGGTGCTACAAGCAGGCGACTTCGCCAAACCAAATCATTTCGTTCGGCAGATATTTCCTTAATTACTTGCTGAGCATATTTCCTTAATGCGATTCTGGCTTTTAGCTCTTTCTCACTCATGCTCATGGCAAAACCCTCTATTGTCTATCAAATAAGACCTTTGAGGGCTGAAATAGTTCATTTTAGATCCCGGCTCTGCGCCGCCAGGAGCTGCTGGGCCGGGATGACAGAGCCGCCTGGAGCGGCTAGGCCGTGATGATGTTAGATGCTTGTATGTAAGCTGATTTTTTTAATATGGCGCATTAGGTTAAGCTCGACTTGAATTCCATAAACCGACAATAGACACCAAACGCATGCCTGCAAACACCAAAGGGTAATTGTTACGTTCCCAAGGCGGAATGGAATATTGTTGAAAGATTTTCTTGGCTTTTCGACCATGTGCGCCGAGTTTAACGGTTAAGAGCTGCGCAGCAAACTTGTGCGCAAATTGTGGCGGCAAATCTTGCGGTGTTAAGCTTTTACCATTTGGCAAAGTGACTGCTGATTTAAAATCCCATTCGTGCACAAAATTCTCTATATCTTTTGGCGCATTCGGCAACACAAATAATTTATGTTGCGCGCGACGAATTACTCTACCCAAACACTTGAATTCTGGCTGCGCATCATCTCGCGCCGCAATCACTTCGCGCATAATAGTTTGCAATTGTTTGTAACTTAAAACCACAGCATGCTCTTTTAACCATGCACGCAAGGTTTCAACTCGCCACAGCAACGGTAAATTTTGCCATAGATTCAGATCTAGTTGCGCACCAATTTTAATGCTTTGCAGTTTTTGTTCTAGGGCTGGAGATGCTGCGCTAATTAACTGCGCAGTTAAGTGCCCAGTGCGATTTAAATTATTTGCCACAGCTGGCCAACGCTGTTGCAACATTGGCATAATTTTCTGTCGCAGAAAATTGCGATCGAATTTTGTATCTGCATTAGCTTCGTCACTGATCCACTTCAGTTGGTGCTGCATTGCATAGTCAGTAATTTGTTGTTTAGAAATGTTTAAGAGCGGTCGCCAGATCTGCGCTGCACCCAATTTAGTAAGCGCACGCATACCGACCAGACCATGCGGCCCAGTGCCACGCAACAACCGATATAAAATTGTTTCAGCTTGATCATCGGCATGATGTGCGAGTAACAACACATCTTTCTCACCTAACATATTTTGCCATGCTTGGCGGCGCGCCACACGTGCTGCATTTTCAATATTTGAATTGCAGTCTACTTTAGCCGTAACACAATCGAGCGGTACATTTAATTGCATACAAACTTGCACACAATGCTGTTGCCAAGTATTTGCATGGTCACTTAGCTGATCATTAATATGGATTGCTCGCACATTGGAGAAAGTTTTCTGGGCTAAATGTAATAAAACATGCGAGTCTACACCCCCGCTGTATGCTATCCAGACTTGGCTAGCTTGTGCGTTAACAACACCAGCACATTGTTGTTGCAACCAAGTCGTAGTTAGCATTTACATTTCTTTATATTGCAAACCCATCGACATGAGTTTTTTGTAGCGATTTTCGAGCAAGCTAGGTGTAGATTCGGCGAGCAACATATTTAAATTCTGCGTGAGGCGATCTTTCAATGTTTTGGCCATCAAATCTACGTCACGATAAGCACTGCCCAGTGGTTCAGGAACAATTTCGTCAATTAAGCCTAACTCTAAATGTTTCTTCGCGGTGAGGCACATAATCTCTGCCGCTTCAGGAGCACGCTCAGCGCCCTTCCACAAAATTGTTGCACAACCTTCTGGAGAAATGGTTGCGTAATAAGCATATTCGAGCATTAATGTTTTGTCGCCGACGCCAATTCCCAATGCGCCACCAGAACAACCTTCACCAATGATTACACAAATAATTGGCACTTTGAGCTGTGACATTACCATTAGGTTGCGAGCAATCGCCTCGCTTTGCCCACGTGCTTCAGCACCGATGCCAGGATAAGCGCCCGGGGTATCGATCAAGGTAATAATCGGCACTTTGAATTTTTCGGCCAGCTCCATCAAGCGCAAGGCTTTACGATAGCCTTCTGGATTCGGCATACCGAAATTGCGCAGGACCTTCTCTTTGGTATCACGCCCCTTTTGCTGCCCAATCACCATCACCGGTTGGTTATTCAAACGGGCCAGGCCAGCCACAATCGCTTTATCATCAGAAAAAGCTCGATCACCGTGTAGTTCATCAAATTCAGTAAAGATACGGCTAATATAATCCAGGCTATAAGGACGCAGCGGATGGCGTGCTAACTGCACTATTTGCCATGCATCCAAGGATTTAAATATAGATTTAAGCAGATCCCTGCTCTTAGACTGCAATTTATCAATCTCTTCGCTAATATTAATCGCCGAATCAGTACTAACCAGACGTAGCTCTTCGATTTTGGCTTCTAATTCAGCCACCGGTTGTTCGAAATCCAAGAATTTCATATTCATGTGCTCTATATCCGTTACGGGTTTGGAATGTGCATAGATTACCGCAAATAGGCGGTTAGGACAACAACGGTTATTTAGGGGGATAACAAATTATGTGGGATTAGGTACCTAGTTTTCTGCTTGAAGTTGGACTAGTTGGCGAATTATTAGCCAGTTTTACAGCTTCCTCATAATCACGCTTGAAGTCAGCCCCCATGGATTGTTTATCAAAATCAGTTGCTTCGGCGCCTAGACTGACTAATAAATTAAACATTTCTTTATCCTTGGTAGATTTACTGCGTGCCCAGGCGCCCACCAAAAGTCCTGATTTAATATCTACACCAATTTTATGAAATTCTTTAACCTGATCAATTAAACCAAGTTCAACAGCAAGCTTAAGACCAGG
>CAYPGU010000093.1:0-7472 GCA_964409995.1 uncultured Legionellaceae bacterium
CGGCAAAAATTACGCACAGCGCTAATTTATCCAACCATGATAGTGTTAGTTGCAATTGGTATTGTTGGGTTCTTATTGGAATATGTAGTTCCAAAAATGATTGCAGTTTATAGTCATTTAAATCAAGCATTACCTACAATGACACTTGTTTTAATTGCTATTAGTAATTTCATTAAAAATGAGGGACTCTATTTATTAATAATTCTTATCATTGCTATTAGAGATTCTAATGAACCTAGATACCGTTACTTTACAGTGTTTTTTGGCTGTAGCCGATACTGCCAGCTTTACCAAGGCGGCTAACCGGGTCGGTAGGACACAGTCTGCAATTAGTCAGCAGATCTCACGCTTAGAGTCTCTATTGGGTAGTACCCTGGTCGATAGAAAGGATTTCTCCTTAACGAGCGATGGTGAGATTTTTCAAGGATATGCACGTAAAATATTAGCACTGCAGCTAGAAGCGATAGATCTGTTCAAAGAACCCTTGTTACAAGGGGAGGTTAAATTTGGTCTCCCAGAGGATTTTGCTACTTTATTTCTTGCTGATGTGTTGGTTGATTTTGCACGCATTCATCCACGTATTCTGTTAAAAATTGAATGTGATTTAACGGTTAATCTATTCGATAATTTTAAAAAACATGAGTTTGATCTAGTATTAGTTAAGATGAGCAGACCTAATGAGTTTCCGTATGGACAAAATATATGGTCAGAAAAGCTTGAGTGGGTCGGTAATTCTACTGTACTTGATCGATTATCTAAGGATCAAAATTCGATTCCGCTAGTGCTGGCACCGCAACCTTGTGTGTATAGGGCTAGGGCTATATCTGCTTTAGATTCCTTTGCCTTAAAGTGGCAAATAGTATTCACTAGCCCAAGTTACGCCGGTACTATTGCGGCTGTAAAAGCAGGGCTTGGAATAACAGTTCTACCTAAAAAAATGATTCCTAAATCTTTGCAGATAATTAACGAAGATTGGTTGCCTTTGCTCTGCGATACACATATTTCGCTATTGAAGCATGATAATACAAACAATGTAGTTTCATCTTTAGAAAAGTTTATTATACAAAAGTTAAAATAATTAATTTTATCTTAAATTTTTAAGGATTTTGTGCGCCTGGCCATGGCAGTTGATTAATCATTTTACAAAATAACCAAGCGGTTTGTTCTGCATCATAGATTGCAGAATGATGTGAGTCATTATCAAATGGAATCTCAGCACGTTTCAACGCTTCCGCCAACACTGTTTGGCCATAGACAGCAGCACTCAGGGTTGCTGTATCTAAGCTAGTGAAAGAATGAAAAGGGCTATATTTAATATTACTGCGCGCAATCGCCGCATTTATAAAAGCTAAATCAAACCATGCATTATGCCCGACTAATACGCAACGGTTGCAGCCGGCTTGTTTCTGAATGCGCTGTAAAATATCAAATAGCTCGCGTAACGCCTTTTCCTCAGTTACTGCCATGCGAAAAGGGTGATAAGGGTCAATCTTGTTAATTGCCATGCTTTCAGGATTAAGTTTGGTGCCAGCAGCAGGCTCCATATGAAATTGGATCGTTTCGGCTGGTTGGAATATACCATTATCATCACAATTCAAAGTTACTGCCGCGATTTCTAACAAAGCATCTTTACTTGGATCAATACCGCCAGTCTCAACATCAACTACCACAGGGTAATAACCACGAAATCTGGTGGCAATTTTAGGATTGTAGCGCTGAATTACTGGTTCCATAGGGATTTTGGTGTTTGATGAAAGCTACATGCACTATAAAGTAAAGCAACTATATTGTCTAGGGAACAATAAGCATCTTTAGCGGGCTTGTTTTTTTTAGGCTATTGAAGTTGCTCAACTAAGGCGCGAATAGTGGTTTTGGCCTCCATTTTCAAAAAAAACAGCAAATTTACCCCATTGGCCTTGCATGTGTGACCAAAGCGTGTAATAATCTAGTCGTTAGAAAACTAAGTTTCTAACAGGAAGCTGCACTCGATAGTTCACTAGGAACATCCTTCTTATGGGTCCTATAGAGAAGCAAAGTTACAGTATTAAGAAGGTGAGACACTCATGCAAAACAAACTCTTTATTGGCAATTTATCATTTAAATTAGCTGAAGATGACATCCGCGAATTATTTGAAAAATTCGGCTCTATAACAGAAATCGCAATCCCAACAAACAGAGAAACTGGCAGACCACGCGGCTTTGCTTTCATTACTTTTGAAGGCGAAGATGCAGCTAAAGCAGCTCTACAATTGGACGGTCAAGAAGTTGACGGTCGTAAGATTAGAGTTAGCATTGCTACAGGCGAAAAACGTACTGGTGGCGGTGGTGCTGGTTCAGCTCGTGGCGAACGTAGAGCATACAACGACTAAGATCATCTAGAGATCTAAGAAGGCCGTGTTGCATTGCAACACGGCCTTTTTTATTTCTAAACTTTATTTTTTAACACTGCAGGCGGTGCCTCACTGCTAGTTGGGCTTTTAGCTGGCGATTCCTTGAGTAAAGCGCTACTTTGTAAACTAAGTTTTTCTAATGCTGCACGTAAGGGCAGAAACTCCGTTCTATATCTCTCTTTGCCTTGCGGTAATTGCGCGAGATGTACTGTTAGAGAGCTTAAATCTTGCGTAGCTTTTTCTACATCCTTTGTTGCTTGTTGAATATCATTTGGTAAGTCTAAGCGATGAATGCTTTTATCTACTTCATCAAGTTTGCTCTGTATAATATTTATATCTGCGAGACACGCATTAACTCTTTGTTGGCAAGATTCTAACAATGGACGTGAACGTTGTAATAGTTGTTTGATCACTTCTAAATCAAAATCACTTGGTTCAGAAAGCGCAGGAGATATTTTTAGCTCGATGTTTTGTTTAATCGCAGCTAATTCCTTGTCAGTTTGCATAGCAGGCTTCAATAAATCTTTAGTTAGAGTTTTGGCAATTTTTTCCAACTCGGTTTTGAACTTATGCAGAGTTTCAAATTGTAAACTAGAAATACAACCATTTGGATCAATTTCTTGCACAGTTTGTTGCATAGACGATAAGTTGCTAGATATTTCAGCGCAAGTAGTCTTACATTTACCGCTAAGAATAGTTAGCTGTTGATCGTGCAAGGTAAGCGCATTGCTAATATGACTGGCGGCATTTAATAATTGTAAATATTTGGCTTTTTTCATGATTATTAACCTTTTAAAACTAAGAGCGGTTAGGTTAATAAATCTTTGCGCTAGTTGGTATCGCTAAATTATTTAGTTGTCGCCTTCATGATGACCTTTGATTCGATCATGATATTTACGCACTTGAGTTAAAACTTTATCCTCAAGAAAATCAATGGATTTGTACATATCATCAGTAGTTGCCTCTGCAAAAATGATATGTTGATCACCACCAATACGAACTTCAGCTTCAGCCTTTTGATCACGATTATCTACGGTTAAAATTACATTGATTGTTGTAATGTTGTGTACGATTTTATCGGCTTTACATAATTTGCTTTGTGCGTAGCTAGCCAAAGCAGGTGTAACTTCAAGGTGAATACCATTAATATTAAAATTAGTCGCCATTTTCGTTCCTTATATATACCATCAATGTTTTCTTTGACTAGATGCCAAAATACCTAATGCTTCACGGTATTTAGCTACTGTGCGCCGCGCAATCTTGATCCCTCGCTGCTCCATTACCTGTGTCAGCTGTTGGTCACTTAAAGGACTTGTCGGATCTTCGCGAGACACTAGTTGTGTAATTATAGCCTTAACCGCAGTAGATGAGCAAAGTTCACCATCTTCACCTACCACATGACTCGAAAAAAAATACTTTAATTCATAAACACCTTGTGGCGTATGAATATACTTATTGGTAGTGACACGTGAAATGGTCGATTCATTTAGACCAACTGCCAAAGCTACATCTAATAAAATCATTGAACGCATTTTTTCATTACCATGCGCCAAAAATTCTCCTTGATAATTGACGATAAAATCGGCGACTTTTAATAAAGTTTCATTACGTTGCTGCAAGCCGTTTAATAACCATTGCGCTTCAGCTAATTGCTCTTTTAAGAATTTACAATCACGACTGGTATCGCCATTCATTGCAATGGCAGCATAACTAGGATTAATGCGCAATTTAAAATCTAATTCATTATTTAAACGCACCGCCCAACCTTGGCTAGTTTTGCTAACAAACAGATCAGGAATTATGTATTCAGCTACATTGGTGGTCACTAATTCACCTGGGCGCGGATTTAGTTTAGTAAGTAATTCTAACACTTCGAGTAATTGTTGATCTTGGATCTGCAAAATGCGTTTTAATTGTCGATAATCCTTCTTGCCTAATAAGTCTAAGTGGGTTTGTACTATATATTTTGATAATTGTAAGTAGGCAGTGTTTTCTGGTAGTGAATTGAGTTGAATTAACATACATTCTTGCAGGTTTCTACATCCAACACCTAATGGGTCAAATTGTTGAATCCGATGTAAGACGGCAGTAACTTCATCTAAATCTAAATTCTCAAATTCATTAGCATAATTTATTTGTAGATTGCTGCATATTTCTTCGATGCTATTGCCCAAATATCCATCGTCGTTAATTTCATCAATTAACATTAAAGCGATTACTCGATCACGGTCACTAAAGGGCGTTAAATTTAATTGCCAATGTAGATGATCCTGTAATGTAATCTCTGATGCTTTATTCTGATATTCGGCATAATCTTCTGAATAGCTGCCGGTGCTAGTATAAATATTTGTTGGTGGAGCCCATGCTGCATCAAGCGTAGCTTCATGCTCTGGCTCGAGCTTTTCTAGCATGGGGTTGCTTTCGAGGGCCAGTTGCAGCTCTTCGGCTAGCTCCGATGCAGATAGTTGCAGCAAGGCGATTGCCTGCTGCAAACGCGGCGTCATACTTAATTGCTGTTTGGTCGAGAGTCTTAGAGCTTGTTTCATACTTAAAGTATAGGAAACTAACTAACTTGCGCCAACGTTTTGAGTGACAGTTTCTTGACGCTCCAGCCACTAATTGAGCCTATACTCTGTATAGACCTAACTAACCTGATAGTTTTAGTTGTAAGACATTAGATTATATTGGTGCCGATGGGCGGATTCGAACCGCCACAACCTTACGGTCGCTACCACCTGAAGATAGTGTGTCTACCAATTTCACCACATCGGCGCTAAATAGATACTGAAAAAACCTACGGGTCCTGCCGGACTGCGGCACCTTATTCATGCTCGCTGCGCTGCGCGTGAATAAGGAATCCGCCTCCGCCGTCACCCGTACGGAATTTTCAGTAGAGGCTATTAATTTTTAAACATTAAATATAAAAATCCTCACCCAAATAAACCTTACGCACTTCCTGGTTATTCAAAATTTCTTGCGCGCTGCCGGAAGCGATTACGCTGCCATTGTTAAGTATGTAAGCGCGACTGCATATATCTAGGGTTTCGCGCACGTTGTGATCGGTAATAATCACGCCTATGTTACGTTGGGCTAAATACTTAATAATCTGTTTAATGTCAGAGATGGAAATTGGATCTACACCGGCAAAAGGTTCATCGAGCAAAATAAATTTTGGTTCGGAGGCGAGGGCGCGCGCGATTTCTAGACGACGGCGTTCACCACCAGATAAACTAATACCGATGCTCTCACGAATGCGCTGTAAGTTGAATTCATCTAACAATGAGTTCAATACTTCGTCACGCTGTCCGGCTGATAAATCTTCGCGTACTTGTAATACGGCTAAAATATTATCTGCTACGCTTAATTTGCGAAATACTGAAGGCTCTTGTGGTAAATAACCAATACCTAATTTGGCGCGTGCATGTACAGGTTTACCAGTTAAATCAACATTGTTTAATAAAATTTTACCTGCATCAGCTTGGATCAAACCTAAGATCATATAGAAGCAGGTGGTTTTACCGGCACCGTTTGGGCCAAGCAAACCGATAATTTCGCCTTGTTCAATTTCCAGCGATACATCACGCACCACAGGTTTGCCTTTATAGTTTTTTGCTAAGTTTTGAATTATTAATTTTAGCATTATGAATTTCTCTTTGGTTGTAAGACTACAGTAGAGCGTGCTTTGCGTGTGCTTTTGCTTTGCAACACGCCAGTGGTAAAATTATAGGTTAAAATTGGTCCGCTGACAGTATCGCCGTTTTGCCTTAACTCTGCATTGCCGAGTAAATCCACTTTATCTTGCTGTGGATAATATTTAATCATATTAGCTTTGCCATAACCAATCGGTCGGTTAACATCGGCCTGACTTCTAAATCGTGCTGGTTTACCGGTTGCGATCATAATTTTAATCTGGTTATTGTCATCACGTTCGATAGTCAGCTTATCGGAAGCTAAATTTCTCGAACCTTGTTTTACTGTTACCTTACCATTATAAATCGCAATGCCCTTGTTGTTATCAAAACTGGCTGTATTAGAATGGATTGTTACTGGTTGCTCAGCATCAGCTGTTTTGACTTGTGCGAGGCAAGTGCCAGATAAAAATAGCCAACAACTAAATAGTTTAACCATTAGATGGCGTGTAGATGGTCGTGATCTTATCATGTAATTCAATCCAATTTTGTTCCAAATACCCCAACAAACCGACACCACTTATTTGTATACCTGGTTGCTGCATGCTAACAAATTCTTCAGTAGTGACCTTTTTTTCAGCTGGAAAATATTGCAATGCTAAAGTATTTATCTTGGTCGGTGTAGCATTATTTTCTTCAGGTCGTTCTATTAGTACATCACCAGTTAAATCCAATTTAGTAATTTTTTCACCGATGGTTGGGTGCCAAGCCAAAGCTTTGCGCGCGGATAAATACCAAATGTCGCCATTTGGCTTGAATATCTTAACCCGCGGGTTAGTCAGATCCGAACGTTGATTATCTGGAACGAACTCCCAATAATCAGCACTCATTTGCTCTTTAGGTGCGCCAGACTCGTTGTAATTAGTAATAATTAGTCTGGCCATATATTCTTGCGGCTTCTTTTGCTTGGCTGCTGGTTGTCGCGGTTGTTTCTGCAAGAAAAAACATAATATCATTCCAAACAGAGCGAGCAGAATAAAAGTGTTCTTTGCGTACAACATCAACTTCAATTAGACTACCCCGGCTCGAAATACATCATGGATATTAAATGCGCCAACTAATTCATGGTCGCGATTTAAAACCGGCAGGGCTGAAATTTTATGTTGTTGCATCAGATGTACAGCTTCGGTTGCAAGCATGTCAGAGAAAACTGTCTTAAAGTTAACCGTCATAACTTCGCTAATTAATGTATTGCGCAGATCAATGTTTTTACTAAATGCACGGCGTAAATCACCGTCTGTGCAAATGCCTATAACCTTGTTTTGCGCGTCTACGATAGTCGTCATGCCCAAACGTTTTTCTGATATTTCTAACATCGCATCAAACAATTGAGTAGCTGGGGATACCTTAGGCAAATCATCACCACTATGCAGAATATCTGAAATTTTCACCA
>CAYPGU010000094.1:0-7441 GCA_964409995.1 uncultured Legionellaceae bacterium
TAACTCTATTAAAGAAAATCCTCTACTAAACACACAAACCCCCACATACTTCGAAGGTACATAAGAAATTATAATACATAAATGTTAACTTATTTAAGTGATGCGAAGAGTGAATATGCGCTTATTAGGCTTAGTTTTCGCGCAAATCCTTAAATGCCAAGCCATCTTGTGTTGCCACTAGAATTTTGGCACTTTGTTCGGTCCAGTCGCCTAATACAAAGCGCTGCGCATTATTCTGATGTTGATGCTTAGCTGGGCGGTGTGTGTGGCCGTGAATCATGAGCGGTAAATTAAATTTCTCGAACCACTCATTTACTGTATTTACGTTAACATCATACAAATGATCTGCATTCTCAACGGGGCGATTTTTGCTGGAAGCTTTATGTTGAACCCAGCGCCCGAGCTTAATGCGCCAGAGTCTGGGTAAGTGCAAGAAGAATTTTTGTATCCATTTGTTTTGTACGAAACGACGATAGCGCTGATAGCTTTGATCGTTCGTACAGAGTAAATCGCCATGCGTGAGCAAAACTGGTTGGCCGTAGAGATTAATAACGCATGGATCACCTAACATTATACAGCCGGTGTCAGCGCAAAATTGCTTACCGAGTAAAAAGTCGCGATTGCCATGCATGATATATACCGGCACATGACGGTTTTTTAACTGCCGCAAGGTCATGGTTAATTCCCATGTGTAGGGCAGGGCTAAATCATCGCCGAGCCAGATTGCAAATAAATCACCCAAAATGTACACCGCATCAGCATATGGTGCGGTGTGACGTAGAAAATCTAATAATAACTTAGAGTTTTCTTTGGCATTTGCATGCAAATGAATGTCGGAAATAAAATAAGTGGTCATGGTTAGCTATTTGTTTCTGCCATTACATCTGAATTAACAACTTCGGCAGATTCAATTATTACGTCAACCTCAGGCACATCCTGGTGATGGCCGCGATTAACTGTGTTTACATGCATGATTTTATTTACGATATCCATGCCGGAAATTACTTTACCTAATACGCAATAGCCCCAGCCTTGCGGGGTCTCATTTCTAAAATCTAGAAAATCATTATTGGCAATATTGATAAAAAATTGCGAAGTAGCTGAATGAGGATCTGAAGTTCTGGCCATAGCTAGGGTGCCGATTTCATTTTTGCCACCGAGCTTGGCTTCGTTTTGAATTGGGCGATTAGTTACTTTGGGGCTTAAATCTGGATTAAGACCACCACCTTGGATCATAAAGCCTGGTATCACCCGATGGAACAGGGTGTTGGTGTAAAAACCGGCTTTGCAGTAGGCGAGGAAGTTTTGTGCGGTGATCGGAGTAGATTTCTCGTCTACTTCAATAGTAATTTGCCCTAAGTTAGTTGTTAAGATTACAGTAGCCATGGTGTTTCTTACTCCTTACATTGCTGAAACAGCGTAATTTGGGTAAAATTCTACCATACAACCTAATCAGAAGACAGAATTCCATGGCGAAGAGTATATGAAGACACGTTTTGCCCCCAGCCCTACTGGGTGGATGCATTTTGGCAACTTGCGCACCGCAATTTTTAATTTTTTATTTGCGCATAAACAGCAATATAAGTTTTTATTGCGTATCGAAGACACCGATTTAGCTCGATCCAGCCAAGAATACCTGGACGATTTGCTGGTTGATTTAAAATGGTTAAGCTTGAATTGGGATGAAGGACCGATTTTGCAGTCCGACCGAGCTGCTATTTATAATAAATACTATCAACAACTGGAAGACCAAAAACTGGCTTATCCATGTTTTTGCTCTGAAGAAACACTCAGCGTTACGCGTAAAGTTCAAATAGCCGCTGGACAACCGCCGCGTTACCCTGGCACCTGTCGTAATTTAACAGCTGAGCAAATTAGCTCTAAGCTTGCAGCTGGTGAAAAGGCTACTTTACGCTTTCAAGTGCCGCGCGATACCATCGTGGAATTTGTTGATTTAGTCAAAGGACCGCAACGTTTTGCAGCTAATGATATTGGCGATTTTATTATTCGACGCAATGACGGCTCAGCTTCGTTTATGTTTTGCAATGCAATTGATGATGCTGAAATGCAGGTTAGTCATGCTTTACGTGGCGATGATCATTTAACTAATACGCCGCGGCAAATGATGATTTTAAAAGCTCTGAATTTGCCAATTCCCCAATATGGTCATTTTGCAATGATCAATGGTAACGATGGTGCGCCATTATCTAAACGTAATGGATCAGAAGCAGTGCGTGAGTTAAGAGCGCAAGGTTATCATCCTCTGGCAGTGGTGAATTATTTGGCGCGCTTAGGACATTATTACGCTTCAAATGAGTTTATGAATTTGCCTGATTTGGCGATGCATTTTGATTTAAAACATGTTAGCACTTCACCGGCGCGGCATGATATTGCGCATTTGCGTCATTGGCAAAAGGAAGCCATCATGCGTTGCACTGCCGCGGAGATTATAATTTTTATTCAGTCATATATTGATGGTGTGATTCCAAACAATAAACAAGTCGAATTTGCTGAATTAGTTAAAGATAATATCTTAATGCCAGCGGATGCTAAAATATGGGTTGATGCGGTAGTGGCTGAACGCTTGATATTTTCTGATGCTGACTTATTGGTCTTGCGCGCGGCGGGTAAAAGCTTTTTTACTACTGCAGTTGAGGCGGTGCAGCAAAATTCAGCAATTAGTTTTAAAGAACTAGCCGATAAAGTAAAAGATGCTACAGGTTGTAAAGGTAAAGAGTTATTTAGACCATTGCGCTTGGCTTTAACTGGGCAAGATCATGGTCCAGAATTAGCTAAACTTATGAGTTTTATGGATCCACAATTAATTATTAAAAGGTTTTCGCATGTCGCAACTGATCATATATGACACCAAGTCGCAGCAGAAAAAAGTTTTTGTGCCAATTAATCCTGAGCAAATTGGGATCTATGTTTGTGGCATCACGGTATATGATGATTGTCATATTGGACATGCGCGGACTTTTATTGCCTTCGATGTGATTGTGCGTTATTTAAAGCATAAATTTGGTGCTGCAAAAGTTCGTTTTGTGCGCAATATTACTGATATCGATGATAAAATTATTAATCGTGCGAATGAGCGTGGTGTGACTATTCAAGAGTTAACTGATAAGTATATTGCTTCGATGAACGAAGACATTCAAGCTTTAGGTATGCTACGTCCAGATTCTGAGCCACGAGCTACTGAGTATATTTCGCAGATGCAGCATTTGGTGCACACTTTGATCGACAAAGATTATGCTTATGTTGCAGATAATCGCGATGTATATTACAAAGTGCGAGCATTTAAAGATTACGGTACTTTAGCTAAGCGTAATTTAAACGATTTAGCCGTTGGGCAACGGGTTGAAATAAATGAAGCCAAACAAGATCCTTTAGATTTTGTATTGTGGAAAGCAGCCAAACCGGAGGAGCCGCATTGGTTTTCACCATGGGGACCTGGGCGTCCAGGTTGGCATTTAGAATGCTCTGCAATGTCGATGGATTTATTGGGCGAAACATTTGATTTGCACGGCGGCGGTTTTGATTTAATATTTCCGCATCATGAAAATGAGTGTGCGCAATCTGAAGCAGCGAGTGGCAAAGAGTTTGTTAAAACTTGGTTGCATGTTGGATTTTTGCAAATTAATAAAGATAAAATGTCTAAATCTTTAAATAATTTTGTGACGATCAAAGAAGTATTAAAGGATGTTGCGCCGGAAGAATTGCGCTATTTTATGATTTCCGGCCATTATCGCAGTCCCTTAGATTATTCTTTGGATCAAGTTAAACTAACTAAACAACCTTTGCAACGTTTGTATACTGCGCTTGCATCTGTGCCAAATGTTAAGGTTGAGCCTGCCACCGACACGGAATTCGCTACGCGGTTTTATGCTGCCATGGACGATGATTTTAATACCCCAGAAGCATTGGCAGTGTTATTTGATTTGGCGCGCGAGATTAATAAGACTGATGATGTTGGGCACAAAGCAGCTTTAGTGGCTTTGTTAAAGCAACTGGGCGGTATTCTTGGCTTGTTACAACGCGATGCAAAAGAAGTTTTAGGTGAAGTTGAAGTCGGCAATCTAGATCAAAAAGTTCAAGATCTAATTGCTGCACGTAATACTGCACGGCAACAAAAGAACTGGGCAGAGGCAGATCGCATTCGCGCAGAATTAACTGCACTCGGTGTGACCCTAGAAGATACCGCTGGTGGAGCTACACAGGCTAAACAAAATAAATAGAATGGACGGTTATTCCGCAAATAACTGCTCAACATGTTTGTACACTAAAGGTTGCTTCTTGTAGTATTCAGTAAATTTCTGTCGCAAAGCAGGATCCGTAATTTTTAAACCCAAACGATCAATTACATTAGGCGTTTGCGCATAAATTTGCGAACCAAATGCGCCGGCAACTTCAACTACTTGTTTTAGATCAGGCTTTTTTAATATGTCGAAGCCCATGCCAATTACATCAATCTCGTACTTATCCGCTACACCTGCTTGACGAAAAACTTCAGCAATGACTGCGCTTTGGTAACCTACATAGGGTTGATTGGTGACAAAAACAATTCGTTTAATATTTGGTTGTTCGCTGAGCCATTTTATAAATTCTTGCACGGTAGATTCAGTGGTTGGGCGTGGCATATCGCCACGTTGTACATCTATAATGCTGGTGTCGTATTTTTCATAAATCGATGACTGTTGGTAGATATTGACTAATAAATCCGTTTCGGTTAATTGCGCGACCGGTTTGTTCAGCTTTTTGGCCAGCACGCTGAGGTCTTGCGGTGTACCATCCAAATCCATCGCTGCAGTTACGTAACGCTCACCAGCTAGCAAAACTAAATACTTAGTTTTAAAGCTATTATTGTTCAACAGGCGGGCGGCATAATCTATTCGAGTCTGCATTCTAGTTGCTGTAGCGCCGAGGATGCAGGTCACATCTGCATCATAAAACTCGGGCATAATTGGTGCGGTCAAACCTAGCGCAGTTAATTCGCGCGCATTGCGATCGATATTGGTTTCCATCCATTTTGCCGGCTTCACTTCCCAGCGTTCTTGCGTGCCGGTTCTTAAACTAAATCTTTCTTGTGTGAGAGTTACAAACTCAAGGATATTAGCCAAAAGTTCATCATTATTTTTGAGAGGTTTGTAAAATAGTTCATTCGCATTTACGCCTGACTTTTGCATTAAAGCCTGTAGCGCGGATTTTTGCGTGGTATTTTTAATCCCGTAGTACTCAAGTATTTCCCATAGGGTGTCTGGTCGCTCGAAGGCCTGGCTAGCGCTGGAGGTAATGCTGAGAAGCAGAAATATTAAAGTAGTGAAATAATTTAGAATAGATTTTTGATAAAAGTTACGAAACATCATTGCTAATCCCTTAAATGGCGTGATTAATTAATCTTGCCGATTCTTTTCCAACGTACTTGCTTATGCGGCCAATCAACGCTTAAAACTACCATGCGTGCTTTGCCAATTAGTTTGCGATCCGGTAACACACCCCAATATCTACTATCATGGCTATTGCTGCGATGATCACCGAGTACGAAATAACTATTCTTGGGCACTATAATCTCGCCGAACGGAAACTCAGGATCATCATTTTGCCAAGCCATAAATATTGCATGCTTTTTGCCGGTTAGATCTTCGGTGGCGCGAATTACTTTGTGTTTCTCGCCATTAGGCAGAATTTCAATATCAGAACTGATGTCTAATTGACTAGCTGGAACATTGTTCACGTAAAGTGTGCGATTTTGGTATTTAATATGATCGCCTGGTAGTCCTACAATACGTTTAATCACCCCAGCGCTTTCACCATCGACTTCGCCACGGAATACAACGATATCACCACGTTTGGGTGCGCCTGGTGTGAGACGATAACCAAGAATCGGTAAACGCAAACCATGGCTATATTTGTCGACTAATACAAAATCGCCTTCGATCAGAGTTGGCTTCATCGAGGCGGAGGGAATTCGAAAAGCTTCAAAGGTGAAGGAACGCAGGAGCAGAATTATTACCAGAACCGGCATAACGGATTGCGAGAAAGTCACCAGCTTTGGTTTGCCACGGAATAAACGACTGTGGCGCGGATACATAAGCCGATCCAAAATAACCACAAACCCAGTGGCCACTATGGCTAAAAAAAGAATTGCCTCAAATATCATAAGGGTGCCATTTGTAGTATGAAAAACTGTTTAATAGTATAGAACGGATGGGTTTCAATGTGAAGTTGGTTGTTAAAATGACTAAGCTTTTGCAATTAAAATACGAAAATCGTATTGAACGATTATCGTATCATGCTATAATTTTCTACAGAGAGGGGAATATGTCAGAATATACAAGAAAAATTAATCGCGGTTATCAAGTAACTTTGCCACAAGAGTTTAGGGATAACTATCATTTACAAGTTGGTGATTATTTGCGCATCAATGAGGTGGGTGGTAAGTTAATTATTGAGCCAGTAAAAATTGTTCCAAAAAACTCTGTTGAAGCTTTGCAGTCTATATTCTCATCAATAAATAGTGATCTTGATGATTTACCAGAAGATGAAATTATGGAATTAGTACGTAAAGAGATTAAAAGAAGCCGTAAAAAATCTCAGTTGGAACCCAAACGAAAGAAGTAATACGTGAGAGTAGTAATAGATTGTAATGTAGTTATTTCTGCAGGAATGACGCCAAATGGTACGTGCCAACAAACTGTAATTAATGCCTTCAAAAATTATGATGTGGTTGTAACGGATTTAATTTTAAAGGAATATAAAACTGTATCTGCCCGCTCTTGTTTTGCTAAATTTAATACCTCTATGCGCGAACTCATTAGGATAATTGAAAATTCATCGATTAAAATTGATGATGAAGAACTTGATGGAATTTCGCTGCCAGATCCGGATGATCTAATTTATTTATTTGCAGCTATAAATTCTAAATCTAAATTTTTAATTACTGGTAATACTAAGGACTTTCCGTTACGGCATTATAATGGCGTTGATGTTGTCATGCCAAAAGAATTTATAATTAAAAATCAATCGATGTTATTAATAGAAGACCTATATATAGAATTTTAAGTTACCTTACGCTAATCCAATTTAAGTTTATCTACCTGCACACCCTCAATCTTAACTGTCGGGGTAGGCATCTTAACCTTATGTTCTACCAATGCTTGTTGCATTTCGCAGGGCAGAATATGCTTCAAAGTATAAAAATCTTCGGTCTTAACCCACACGGCTAATAAAAATCGCATCGCGCCATTATCAAAAGATTCGAATAATAATTTAGGTGGTGGCATATCAATAACCATGGCATTTTTACGCGCCACTTCAAATAGTATCCTACGTACTTCATTTAAATCTGCATCCATGCTCACATAAAATGCAGTGTCTAAACGGCGAGTAGGGAACTTGGTCAAATTTATAAATTGATTTTTTAAGAGCATTTCATTTGGGA
>CAYPGU010000095.1:0-7425 GCA_964409995.1 uncultured Legionellaceae bacterium
GTACCTGGCTACGAACCAGGCGGTCGGCCGTTCGAATCGGTCCGGGCGCACCATATTTTGATTAATCAATATATGAAAAGAGAAGGGCTAAACCGCCGCCTTTTAAACTCTTGATCAAAGTCATTGCCTGAGTGCAATACTAATGAGTCTTCGCAAACATAAAGAATTAAAGTCTTATATAGTATTGAGCTACATAAACCTCTAAAGTAAGATTGTACAGTTCATTTGCCCATGTTCGCTGGTCCAAATGCATACGGCAGGATTTCGTTTAATTGAATTTCTTTTACTATTTCACCATTATCCTTGGCTACTATTAGTAATATGTTAGGGCTAAACTCATTGATCACTTGCCTGCATGCACCACATGAAAATCCGCCGTCTTTGGTAACCACTGCGATCGCAGTAAATTCTTTTTTACCTTCGGAGACTGCTTTAAAAACAGCATTTCTTTCCGCACATATACATAAACCGTAAGATGCATTTTCAACATTGCTAGCAGAAATAATTTCTCCATGCTTAGTTAAAATTGCAGCACCTACAGGATAATTTGAGTAAGGGCAATATGCCAACTTTTGTGCTTCAATAGCAGCAGCCACTAGATTTTTATTCACATCAATATCATCCTTTGCTATTGCAGGAAAGACTGAACCTAGCAATAAAACTATAATTAAGTACCAAAAGGATTTTAATCTTGGCATATATTTCTTTAGGCCTCGATATTACAAAATTGATCTTCTTTGATTGCTCCATTCAGTTCCTTTTCAATTTCTTGAATAGTAGGTAAACAATTTTGTAATTTCTCTGGAATAGCCTTCATTAGCTCATATTCAGAGATTCCAATAGGAGAATTAGAATTCTGCAATGCGTATTCAGCAATAATTCTGCTTTTAGATTGGCAGAGTAATATCCCAATTGTTTTATTGTCTCCTGGTTTACGCATTTGATCATCGACCACAGCCAAATAAAAACCAAGTTGTCCAGTATGCTCAGGTTTGAACTTGGTGGATTTCAACTCTATGACGCAATAGCATCTGAGTTCTAGATGATAAAAAAGTAAATCTATGAAAAATTCTTGCTCGTCAATCGTGAGCGGCACTTGTGATCCTACAAATGCAAAACCTTGGCCTAGTTCTAATAAAAAGTCGCGGATATGTATTATTAAAGCATTTTCTATATCCCTCTCGTGTGCTTGTTTAGAAATAGTTAAAAAATCAAAATTATACGGATCTTTTAATATTTCGTTAGCACGTTGCGATATTGTTGCTGGCAAGTGTTGTTCAAAGTTACTACTCTTAGTGGCAGGATGTGCTTGTCTACCATATAAATCTGTTGCAATTTGCATATCGAGTACGGATCTAGACCAGCCGTTTTCTATGGTTTGTTGAGCATACCATTCGCGTTGAGCCTTGTTTTTAATTTTGTGCAGTAAGGTAACTATATGGCCCCAGGGTAATTCCCGCACAGCTTGTGCGGAATTTAAGTCTGGATATTCATTCGCGAATTTCTTCATCCTTTCCAAGTTACTAATCGAAAACCCCTGCATTTCTGGAAACGCCTGTCGCATGTCATGGGATACTTGTTCCAGCGCATGGTTCCCCCATTTAAACTGCTTTTGTTTAGCAATTAAATCCGAACCAAGCCCCCAATAGAATTGAATTAATTCTTTATTGACTGCAAGGGCAGCTCTGATTTGTGCGGCTTTAAGTTTGTTTTTAATTTCAGTTAAAAAATTAATATAGTTGTTGTCGAGATGCAAAAGTGATTGAGTATTCATCCTAAACTTCCGATTTTGTGAATAACAAGATCAATATACTGTTTATCTATGCAGTAAACAACTGGATAAAATTAAATCACATCTGCATACCTTTCTGATGCAACGTGCTTTTATCTGCAGGTGCTGGTTTCATAATTAATACATCGAATCCAAGTTCTGGTTTGCCAAGTAATGGAATGGTGCTTTCATCGTGCATCCATTTCTTAAATTCTATAACATCATTAAGATTATTTAATGAGACTGGAAAAAAACCTCTCTCAGGATCGTAAAAAGTACATTTACCATCTTTATTCTTATATAGAGAGACGCAATGCGTATTTTCTGAAGTGATCAACGAAATGGTCGCATACAAGGGTCCCGGTTGAGTTGCAAACAAACCATGCAAAACAGGGCTTGAATCATTATCATACCGCTCGCCCATTTTGGGTTCAAACTGCAATTCATGTTGACCAGTAAATTGTATATTGAATACATGGTTATATTGTTCATCAGACAGAAAAGGTAGCTTCCCTTCCAGAGAAGGAGCTTTGGGTTTTTCTTCAAATATTGAGCGACCCAAATGTGCAAGATTTTTATGGTTATGAATATGCATAACCATGCTGCAAAATTCCACTAACTCACCTTTCTCGGTTTGATTTAAACTCTCATGTGGTTTATTTAATAATCCAATACATCGTTTAAACCATTCTATATCTTGTTCTGAAGCTGCTGTCTTCTTTGAACTATCTTGCATGTCAGTGATAAAAGAGCAAAATAAAAACATATGGCTTAAACCAAAGCATAAGCCATTTTTAAATTTGTCCTCTCTACTCTTTTGTTCTAATGGGTCAATTTCACCAAACAGGGAAAATAATTTTATACCATTTGCATCAGTAGCCTGATTGCAAAAGATTAATACTTTTGCAGCTAAGTCCATGGCTTGGGGAGATAATTCTAGTAATGATGATGAGTTTTTCTCATCTCGAGTTTTACTCTTAAGGAGTCTTTTTTTTGCTGCGTTAAACATGGTTAAAAATTTTTTTAGTATGATTTGCTCCTTAATCAATCTTAGCTATAAGCTGCCGCATAAAATCTAACCCTAGTTGTTAGCTAGTTGAATCCCAAACTACCTTTACACGCCCACCCCTTTATGGCAAACTTGCCCCTTCTATAAAAAATACCATAAACACTATGGGGTTGACATGAGTAATATTGATGTATGTGCCATAAATGAGCCGCAGAAGATCCAAATCTCCTTGTTTTGGCGTGGGGTGATGATTTGGGGTATCGCGACGGTCTTTTATGCCTACGATTATTTACTCAATGTGGCGCCAGGTGGCATGAAGCCTCAATTATCGCAGGCGTTTAATTTATCAGCCAGTGATCTAGGCATTTTGTCCTCATGCTATTTGTGGACTTACGGTTTAATGCAGATCCCAGCTGGCCTCTTAATGGATACAGTTGGACCGCGTAGATTACTATCGGTTGCAGGCTTAAGTTGTGCTTTTGGAGCAATGTTATTCGGTCTAGCAGACACTATCTTTGCCGCCTGTATCGGGCGATTATTTATCGGTTTTGGGGCGTCTTTTGCTGTGGTTGGTTGTTCCAAGATTGCTTCGGTTTGGTTCCCGCCGCGTCGTTTTGCTTTGTTCATGGGAATAATGGTCGCGATAGGCACGATGGGTGCTGCTTTTGGTCTAGCTGCAGTTAGTCCAATTATTCAAACTTATGGCTGGAAACAAACATTATTCAGTGGTGCAATTATTTCTTTTGGACTTAGTGCTGCGATGTGGTTAATTATTCGTGATAAACCACCAGTTGATATCGTTAAAGTATTAAAACCAGTGCCAAAGGTTTCAGTTTTAACTGGTCTTAAAGAAGTAGTGGTGTGCAAACAAGATTGGTATGCGGCTATTTATGCAGGTTTGATGTACGTACCAACTCTAGCCTTCGGTGCATTATGGGGCACGCCATATTTGGTAGAGGCACATGGTTTTAGTCAATCAGACGCAGGATTCCTATCATCGCTGTTATTTGTCGGTTGGGTGTTTGGTGGTCCAGTATATGGCTGGGTATCTGATTATATTGGTCGACGCAACATACCAATGTATTTTGCCAACATCTCAACTTTTATAGTTTCACTGTGGTTGATTTATGGCACTGGGTTTTCATATATTTCTGTAGCTATTGCCATGTTCTTACTTGGATTCTGTTCGAGCGGATTTTTGATTGCGTATGTAGTTACAAGAGAAAAGAATCGTCCAGAAGTTTCTGGAACCGCGATTGGCTTCATTAATATGTTGAACACTTTTAGTGGCGCAATGTTCCAATTAGCAATTGGCTGGATATTGGATTATGTTGCTACAGATGCTGTTTACACCGAAGCTGGCAAAGCATTCTCGCTGCTTGATTATCAAAAGGCTTTAACCTGCATACCAGTATGTTTAATCATAGCATTTTTTATGTTGCTGCGGGTAAAGGAAACTTATTGTATTGTTAAACACGAAGATTAAATCATAGCTTGTCTAGTCTTCTGATTTTTTCAAACAAAAAACAGCCGCATAACAAAATTAGCATAGTGTATACTGCGCGAGGAGAGTTATGGTAAGTATACACTTCAAGAATTACAAACAAAATCAAACACAGCAGAAATGAAGTTATAACCAATGATTTCCTAGCACCAGTTTTGCGTAGTATTCGTAGGTGCCCGGCGTTTACGGCTGCGTAAATTAATAGAAATGCACCACTGCCCATCATTGTAACCCCAGCTAGGTTAAAGAACAGAATAAAAACAATAACCAAGGCTGCTGTTATCAATAAGCCACCTGTAGCGCCACGCCATTGCGTGCGTGCAAAATCTGCGGGTAGTTCACCATCACGCGCGATCATGTAACTTACATTGGCTGCGCCAAATAAAGTTGCGTTGATGGCGGACGCGGTTGAAAACAGCGCAGCAATTGCGATTAGTTTAAATCCTAGCATGCCTAAAAATGGTTTCGCGGCTTGCGCTAGGGCAGAATCTCCAGCTGAGTGAATTTGCTGTATAGATAAATTTCCAACCACGGTAATTGAAACTGCCAGATAAATTGCAATTACTATTAGCATACTCACATATAGAGCAACAGGTACATTTTTTTGCGGATTTACCATATTAGCTGCAGCATTGGTGATAAGTCCAAAGCCTTCGTAGCCAATAAAAAGCACACCAGCTCCGAAAAAAATGCTTTCAAAGCTATTCCAATTTGACATGGCAAGATTTTCTGGGTGAATGTAAAATAAGCCAATACCAGCAAAGAGCACCAGAATGCTTACCTTCACCGTGACTATAAACAATTCAGCTTTACCTACATCACCGGCGCCAAGAATATTGAGTAAGGTAAAAAGTGCAACAATTCCGCACGCAATTCCTTTCGATAATATATGTGTTTGTGTGATCGTAAAAAAAGTTAAACAGTATGCAGCAAAACCTTGGGCATAAAGAGCGATCGAAATGATATAACCGATCCACATAAAAGTATTGATTCCGCCGCTCATTACGCCTTTGCCCCAACCCTGGACTATAAATTCAACTGCGCCGCCGGCAGTAGGAAATTTCGCTCCCAGCTTTGCATATGAATAAGTTGAGAAGAGGGCAATAACACCACCAATCAAGAATGACAACCACATAGCAGAACCAGATGCTTCGGCCACAACACCTAAAATAGAAAATATACCGGCACCAATCATGCCGCCAATTCCTATGGAAATAGCGGCTGGTAAAGAGATGGTTGTGAAATTATTTCTGCTGCGCAACTAGATAATCCAATACTTTAAAGTAAGTATTCAAATCATTGGCATGCTTGTTTAGTTTATAGCTATTTTTTGCATTGTTAACCACAATAGTGGGAGTTTGACTTATACCGTAAGCAGAAGAAATTTGATCTGCTTTTTTAACTTCCATATTTACTTGGAAAGAATCAAAAGTTTTGTCAAAACTTTCCGCACTATAACCATTGTTTACAAAGAATTCCTTCATCACTGATTCTTGCCACAGTTGTAAGTTTTGGTCATGAATAGCTGCAAAGATCTTTGCATCTAAAGTACCATTTGGATCTAAGGTTTTCATAATATAATATAATTTTGCTAGATGTTTCCATTCCTCATCAAACGATACAGGGAATCTATGGATTACTAATTTTTTGTTACTCTTTTGCTTTTTTACCCACTGCTCAAAATCTGGATCAAATCTAGCGCAAGCTGAGCATCCATAACTGAAAAAAAATAGAACCTGAACTTTATTTGGGTCTTCAGCCAATAGTTGTGCAATATCTTGGTTGTCACGTAATTGTGTTGGCAACGTAATAAAATCTTTGCCATTAGTATATAACTCTGCAGTGGCGCTATATGCTGTCATTGGCAAAGTTACCAGAAACAGGCATAGGCTTAATAAGTACTTTGAGCAGTGTGCTATCATGATTTAACCTATTCACGTTAATTAAGAAGGCTTTATATTATATATTAGGCTACAATGTATGTTAATAATAGCATTACTGAGGTTTTCAACATGTTGCAATGGGTTTTAATCTTTCTCGTGCTGGCTATTATAGCCGGCATCTTCGGCTTTACTGGAATAGCAGCAACATCTGCTTCAATTGCCAAGATAATATTTTTTATCTTCCTTGTGCTATTAATTGTATCTTTAATTATGCCTTTTATAAGGGGCAGTAAATGAATAAATTTATCAATCTGTTTGGAATTGTCTTAATAGTAGTTGGAATAGTGTTTATCACTTACACAGGGTATACATATACAACGCAAGAACAAGTTGCGGAAATAGGATCTGTAAAGATAACTGCTGCAGAACAGAAAACTATTCCTTTTTCACCTATAGCTGGTGGAATATGTCTGGCTGTAGGTATTGGTTTGATTATTTTCAACAGAAGACGCTAGATATACTGCTTTCTAAATTGTTCATGGTGGCAGAAATAATTTATTTAGTTCTGGACTAATACTGTTCGGAAACTGTATTATTACATCTAGGAAGATGATTTTAATACTAGTGGAAGAATAATGAAATGACCGTGCACGCAATACAAAATGATGTATGTCATGAAGTTCTAACATCAATTCGTAAAATTATTAGGGCCGTAGACATTCATTCTAAAAGACTTAGAATGGAAGTTGGAGTTACAGCTCCGCAACTAATAGTTCTAAAAGAAATCCATAACAATAAAAGAATTACTACTACTGCGCTCGCAGAACATATAAGTCTTAGTCAATCAACTGTGACTAATATTTTGGATCGGTTGGTTGATAAAAATTTAGTAGTTAGAATTCGTGATAGCGTAGATAAGAGAATGTGGTTTCTCGAGCTTACTGAAAGTGGTGTTGCAGTAGTTGGTAACTCACCTTCATTATTACAAAAAGATTTTATAGTAAATTTTTCCAATCTGCCGGAGTGGCAGCAAACTCAGATGCTATCAACGCTACAACGGATTGCTGCGATGATGTGTTATTATAACGAAGAGCATGAGCAGCAAGACAATAAGTCTGAAATCGAATAATGTCCCCATAGGTACTGTTGAAATATTCTCCAGCTCTTGTGATTTAATTCAACCGTATTTAGACGCATATGGTACCCGATTGGTTTTGTAATAGATTTTTTGATAGATACTCTGCAGCTCGTTGCAAGC
>CAYPGU010000096.1:0-7417 GCA_964409995.1 uncultured Legionellaceae bacterium
ATTAAAATATATTATCTGATATTCTAAAACATCAGCTGTATTCAGCGCCGAAATATTAATAGATCCCCAGCACATATTTATCTGTAGTTTACTTTCCTCTGAAAATTCAAGCGACTCGACTAGCAGTCTTTCAAAAGATGCAAACGTAACATCGCAAGCTTGTTGTAGAAATGACGCATTCTTAGATTGCACTCTAGCGCCACACTCTGTATATAAGTAATCTATTACAGTCTGGTTTTGCGTTCTAAGTGCATGCATAAAAATTGTTTCACCTTCGCCATCAACTGCAGCTACGTTCGCACCCCAAGAAATATATTTTTTAATTTCTTTGAGCAACATATGTAGCTCAGACTGGGATTGATCGCACGCAACTTCAGACTTTCGACAAACTTCAACAATCTTATTCCAAACGTATGTGTCTGACAACGTTGCAACTTTGAAGGTATCAATAAAACAGCGAGAACTGAGAATTGTCCTGTATTTGTTTTCTCTTTCTGGATATAAGAAAATATCTGCAAGGATAATTTCAAACAATGCTACTTCATTGATTTTTACAGTAAAAAACTCCTGATCACCAAATGCCTGCGTGAAGGCATGTAAAACCTTTTCAATTTCATCTGGCTTAGTATGTTGCGAGATTAACTGCAGTATAACGCTTCGCAACAAGAATCTTTCGTTTATAATCGTTACCAACTCCAAATACTTACCGTCACGGAACAATTTGGCAATTAAATTCTTATTCTGCACGTCATCAAAAATGCCAGGTGATTTGGCAAAAATCTCATCGATTTTATATCGATGCCTTAGAAGAAAGGTGTAATGAACAAACGCCATTTGACTTAGTTTTGCAAGCCCTTCATGCCAAAAATTAGCTTTGCTTTCAGCTAAACCCCATGGGGTATTGCCATCTACGTCACGCGCAAAAACACCACCAGCAACAATAAAATCTGGGTCGTATTTTTCAATCAAACCAACCACCTTGAGAAACACTTCTTCTGAATTATTTTCTATCAGAACATGTAAGAAATTTTGTTTACGTACATTTATCCCAGCTTCAAAACTAACGCATCTTCCTTGAATGTTACAATCAATAACCACTGGGGCTAATCGTTCTTTTAATATAATATCCATAGTTACATAATCAGGCATGTACTCTGCCAGAGCCAAGAGGAAGTCAAGCCTGCTTACTTTAAATTCGCTCAAGCCTATCTGTTTTAGATGATTCACAAATCTCTCTTGCAGAGATTTCTTCAGGGTCGCAAATTCAATAGGAGTAGCTGGCGGCTTGTTTAACTCATCAATATATCCTGTCGAGTTCGGTTCAAGACCTAATGATTTATTACAAACAGCTAATATGTCTAACAGCCTAGATGCTCTCAAAAATTCACTGATATCAGCCCTCAAGCAATTATTTACCACAGCATATTTAAAATGTCGTCCAATGTCTTTATTCAATAACAAATTTAAAGTTTGCAGCAAGGGCAGGTCAATCTTAGCCGCGAAAGCCAAAAAGTTTCTTAGCAAGCGATCATTTTTACGCGATTTATAACAGCCCAAGGCGCGGTTGTATTTTTCCACCAACAGATTTGGCACAGAGCTTAAATCTGTGCATGCTTTTATAGCTGCATTAAATTTATCAATCGACAAACTCTCTATTGCTTCAGTTAGCAATTCAGTAGATGTTTTAAGTTCAAGAGTGGGTTTATTAGCTACTTTATCTTCTTTTGCTCTTTCTTTGGCTTTTGGCTTTTTGCTTTTAATTTTTGCTAAAATCGGTTTTGCTTGTTTTGACTCAACGGCACAATAATCATTTTTCTGTTCGTCTTTTTGTTCAGCATCCTCGTCTTCTAAAAGAGTTATCTCTACTGTTGAAGTGTGCTTTACAATTTGCACTGGAGTTTGCCGCACTAAAGACAATTGTTTTGGGATCACATGCTGCTGAAATGAAAACAAGCATAATTTTGGTTTTACATGTTTTAAAAATATTACTTCAGCTTGCATGCCATGCTTGGTTCTATCTAGCAACAAATTATTCTGCACAGTCATCCTTTCCATTAGCAGCAAGCGAATAACTTGCGCATCAAATACGAATCCGGCACTTTCAGCTTGAGCGGATCTAATTTTAAAGATCTGATCAGGGTAATCTTCAATCCTTGCACCTAGTCTCAGTGCGTCGGCAATTAACTCGATTTCATGTAGTTCCATGGCAACAAAGAATAATTGCACGAAAGCATCAGGATTATCTGTACTTGTCATGTGATGAATCGGTCTATCTTTAGAATAGTAAATTCGATCCATTTGGATTAGAGGTTGAAGTAAAGCACAAAGATGCTGATGTTTATAATAGTCATTTTGATCAAAGAACATACTGTCAGTCATGTACCAGAGGTTTAACAAAACTTTGGTTAATAATATGTCACGCCCAAGATCAAAAATTTTTGCGATGCGCGCAAATTTTGGCCAGTTATCATCTTCTGTATATTCTTTTAATTGTGTGCATAGAGCTGCCAAAGCACTGTCAGTTATTTCAAGATAGTGACGATTAGATTCAATAAACTTTATTGTAAAATCCGCAAATCCTATTTGGTATTGCAGTATTGAAAGTTCATAGGCTAATAAGTTCGCGTCGAACTGATCGGTACCCATAATATCAGTTAGAATACTTATTCTTTGTTGCGTCGCTAGAATGGCTGAGGTTGTTGGCAATCAATACCACTCCCTTTATTAAAGTGGCTGACTATAGCAAAGTTTGCTCTTAAGTACAATCATTCCAAGCCATATTATTTCTGTGTATACTCTCTGTATGTTTAGGACTAGATTTGGGCGCGAAATCACAGTTATTTTAATGATCAAACTTACACTATTGTATTGTTTGTGGAGCTTATGTTTTAAACAACACAAACAAAAAATAGCTCCTGAAAAATTCAGCCAACAAATTTTTGGAAATATAGGGACGATATGATTGATGAGAGTTTAGTTAACCTTTCACGTTTGCAATTTGCTTTAACAGCACTTTATCACTTCATCTTTGTACCGCTTACACTGGGCTTAGGTTTTATTATGGCCATTATGGAGTCGGTATATGTAATGACCGGCAAAATAATTTATCGCGACATGACAAAATTCTGGGGCAAGTTATTTGCAATTAATTTTGTGATGGGTGTGGCCACTGGTATAACCTTAGAGTTTCAATTCGGCACCAACTGGGCTTATTACGCGCACTATGTGGGTGATATATTTGGCGTCCCATTGGCGATTGAAGGGTTAATGGCATTCTTCTTGGAGTCGACTTTAATCGGCGTGTTCTTTTTCGGTTGGGACAAAATCAGCAAGGTTAAGCATTTAGCTGTGACTTGGCTCATAGCTCTCGGCGCTAGCTTATCTGCTTTATGGATTTTAATCGCCAACGCATGGATGCAGAATCCAGTTGGCACTGAATTTAATTTTAATACCATGCGCATGGAATTAGTGAGCATGAGCGAAGTATTTTTTAATCCTGTTGCACAGGTTAAATTTGTACATACCGTTGCAGCAGGATATGTCACAGGATGTATGTTTGTACTTGGAATTAGTAGCTACTATTTATTAAAAAAGCAAGATTTAGAATTTGCCAAGCGATCATTTGCAGTTGCTACAGGCTTTGGCATAGCCTCAATTCTGTCAGTAATAGTTTTGGGCGATGCAAGTGGCTACACAGTTGGGCAAGTACAAAAAACCAAACTAGCGGCTATAGAAGGGGAGTGGGAAACACAACCAGCACCAGCATCCCTGGCTCTAATTGGTTTTCCCGATGACGAAACGCAAACTACCAAGTACGCAATTAAAATTCCTTATGCGTTAGGTATTCTTGCAACACACTCTTTGGATACACCAATTGTTGGCTTGAAAGAAATTATCCACGAAAATTATGCAAAAATAGAGCAGGGGGTACAAGCATTAACCCTGTTACAAAAAATTCGTGCTGGCGATCGTTCTGAAACGACAATTTCCAAATTTAATGATCTAAAGCCTTACATGGGATATGGATTGCTATTGAAGCGTTATGTTGAAGATCCAGCCAAAGCAACTCCTGAACAAATAGCTTTAGCTGCTAAAAGCGCGATCCCTAAAAGCTGGCCCATATTCTGGAGCTTCAGAGTTATGGTTGGCTGTGGTGTAATCATGCTATTTATATTTTCTGCCGCGTTATACTACAATGCGCGTCGTACAATTCAATACAAGCCTTGGTTATTAAAGCTTGCTTTATGGTCAATTCCATTGCCATGGATTGCCTCAGAATGTGGTTGGATTGTAGCAGAGTACGGGCGACAACCTTGGGCAATTGGCGAAATATTACCGACCTTCTTAGGCACTTCCAGCGTTTCAACCGCCCAAGTTGCAACTAGTTTAGTAGGTTTAGCAATTTTATATACAGGCCTCTTAGTCGTAGAATTATATTTAATGTTTAAATATGCCAGATTAGGTCCTAGTATGCTTGGCACCGGCAGATATCACTATGAAGGGGCAGTTCATGTTTGATTATGTAACCTTAAAAGTGATTTGGTGGGGTATCTTAAGTACAATTTTAATTGGCTTCGCTTTAACTGGCGGTTTAGATTTGGGGGTCAATTTTCTTTTACCGATCATTGGTCGCACCGACAAACAGCGACGTTTGATTTTGAATTCAATTGGACCAACTTGGGAAGGGAATCAGGTCTGGTTAATCACTTTCGGCGCTGGTTTATTTGCTATTTGGCCGCCAGCTTATGCCACTGCATTTTCTAGTATGTATTGTGCAATCATGCTTGCCTTATTAGCGCTAATATTGCGTCCACCTGGGATTGATTATCGCAGTAAAATTAATTCTCCGTTTTGGACCAATGTTTTGGATATATGTTTAAGCGTCAACAGTGCGGTTTTAACGTTAATTTTTGGTGTAGCCGTAGGGAATTTATTTGTCGGCTTGGATTTTTATTTTACTCCTGAATTGAATTCAATTTACACAGGTAATTTTTTCAGCTTATTGAGGTTCTTTCCAATTTTGATTGGAATTCTTAGCATCTGCATGTTCACAGTACAAGGTGGATTGTTTTTACAGTATAAATTATCTGGTGATATTACAACCCGAGTTCAAACCATCGTAAAAATTGCTGGCGCGATCTTTATACTTGGTTTTATCTATGCTGGCGTATTAGCTGCTCGTTCCACTGGGTATATTATTTTAAGTATTCCAGATCCAAACACAGCATTTGATGCTACACAAAAAATTGTTGCAACCTCTAAAACCGCTTGGTTAGGCAATTATATGGCATACAAAGAGTTATGGGCTTTACCTGTCATCACAATTATAAGCATGAAGTTAGCATTGGTCTTTAGTTGGTATAAGAAACCGATTCGCGGTTTAATGTTTAGTAGTTTGGGAATTATTACAACCATTTTAACAGCTGGCAGTGCACTATTTCCCTTTATAATCCCTTCACGTTCTAATCCAAACCATAGTTTAACAATATGGGACGCAAGTTCCAGCCATATGACTTTAGAATTGAGCTTTTGGGCAGTTGTAATTTTATTACCGATAGTGCTCTTGTATACAAGTTGGGTCTATAAGGTCATGCGCGGCAAAATCAGCTTGCACGCTGATTCATATTAAGGAGCATTGTTATGTGGTATTTTACTTGGATCCTTGGCGTTGGATTTGCTTGCGCATGTGGCATCATTAATGTGCTATGGCTAGAAAGTGAGCACAAATTCGACGCGAACAACGAAAGCAACTCCAAATCTTAGTATAATAACTAAAGTTTGCGTTTGTCTTGGGTATTGCACAATCTCATGTTAGAATCCCCAGCAATTAGTTTTTGTCTTTTGATACTAAGTGAGAACGCAAATGCGAATACTTCCTGGCGCAGAGCTGCGACAAGTTCAAATTGCTGATTTTGCTCTAGAGATAGAGCGTGACAGTAAAAATGGTTGCGCAGAAGACTTGGTTAATACCAAAATACAAATACTTATTGCCGCAATTAAAAAATATGTAATTGAATACTGTATTGCCGGCCCTCCTAAGTTAGATATTTATTTGGCCTTAGAGGACATTGCGAAAAAAAGAAATTCTACTTCAGAGCTAATGATTAAAATATCCGATGTGATGCGATCTGATCACCTGCATGATGACCATCAAAACTTTGCAACTATAAAGCCTGAGAATACCAACGCCAAACCAAAATGTCGATTATAAGGGAAAACAAATGAATCTTAAGAATTTCTTTTACACAATTTCAATTTGCGCCTTGACCATTTTTAATTCTGGCTGCGCCAGCGATGTGCCACGTATGCAAAAATATGATTCACAAGCCAGCTACAAACCAGAAACAGCAATTATTGTAGTCAACACTAGCAATGTAACATTTGTAGACATAAATAAATTTACTCCAGCTAGTTTTAAGCAAGATCAAGAATTTTACAACAAAACCACTAGTAAAACTTCAATTAAAGGCCCGCTAACACAAACTCCAGTCCAGAATAGGTATGAACAACAAAAATCAGCTAGCGAATACCAAGATGGTTTTGATTTACGCCGTTTATTTGGCAAGAAAAAACCAAATCAGACTCAAGCTGCTAGTGTAGATGTGATATCACCAGAGCCAACACCTGTGGAAGAGAGCAGTGATCGCACTAACGTTTGGCGCTTGTTCAAGCCAACGATATCACTCGCAACTCCGTTCAATTATTCTAAGGCTGTATATACTGTAGAGCCTGGTATTTATTATATTGCTTTTGCTTACGCTGAAACCAATGCTGTGCCTAGCTATACGCGCGATCCAGGAGTTACACAACATGGGGAGGTTATGTATGGAGCTTTTGAGGTGAAACCTGGCGCCGTTGTTTATCTTGGCGATCTAGATTTCAACTGGATAACTATGAATAAGAACAAGCAAGTTAATATAATAAATAACATTTCTGCAGTCAAAAACGATTTACGAGCCAATGGTAAAAACAATTTAGCTGAGAAACTTGAGGTTGCAAACTTTTACCCGCGTGGCTCTAAGATTGTTATTAGTCAGCAGGGTGATGCGCAAATTATTAGTAATTAGGCAAAAATATGGCAATTAACTTTAGTTTAAAGTTGCCAAACATCGGTTTCACTTCTAAAATTTAGGTAATGAATAACAATGGATAGCATAACAAACCAAAATGCTGCATATCAAGTTAAGCGGCCAACAACATAAAGACTATATTCAACGAAATTTTGCACAGTTCGTAGCAGACTGTTTACACGATAAAAACACAATAGCCAATTACTTACCAATCTTAGATGCTGAGCTAATTATTTCTCTGATCGACAACTTAATTGTTTATGCCTCCGATCGAAGCAAATGGTTGGATCTAGAACAATCAGAACGACGCGCATTGTTTGATTTGATGCTAAATATTCTGCAACAAT
>CAYPGU010000097.1:0-7362 GCA_964409995.1 uncultured Legionellaceae bacterium
CAATCAGCCTTGCTTGTAGGAGTCGCTACGCAACTAAAAGAACAATATTCTAAATTGCAAAACTCTACCCCAGTTATAGAGGAGTGCATTGCACTAAAAAATGCACCGTATTTATTTAACAACGTAGGTGATTATCTGCAAGCTGTATATACTAACGGAATCTCAGATTATCTTCGGTCTATGAAAGAACTTCGCGCTGCAAACATAGGTAGTATTTCCAGCTTCACCATTAATTCATTTAATCCTGCCATTTCGACCAGCGATTGTCCCAATCATGCATTACGTTATGCCTTAGGATTGAAGAGTTATTATGCTGATAATTTTGATGTGCGTTATAACGCAGATTGTTCAGTAGTTAATTCACATGTTGGTAAAGTATATATCATCATGCAAAAGGCAGATGAATTTAACCAACCTGAATATGTGAATCATGTCTTAAGAATGGCGCATGAAGCTAGAGTACCAATTAGCAAAACTGGTGGCATTGATATTGCAAGCGAACTGGAGAATGACTACATATCTTGGGTGCCTGGTGAGAATGTGGTTTATCAATTGCAATTGAAATTCCCATCTTTTTGTGGCCCGTATCGTAAAATATATCAATCTAAATATGGATTAAACAAAGCACTCTACGAGTTGTTCGCAATATTAATCAGCAAAACTTGGGATAATGATCCCAATAATACTGCACATCAGGAAGTTATAGAATTATTGAAAGAATGGCTTTGTGCATACTATGAAGTACTATTACTAGGTATCGCACAAAAACGTGCCAAGCAACTAGGCGGGGAGCTGGTATATGTTAAGCATGATGGGACATATTCAAACACTCCAGACTTTGTACCTTTCAATCCAGGTGATGCGCATTTACCTGCTAGAAACGTAACGCATCTGCTGCAAAATGTCCGCTCTATTATAGGCGAAGAAGCTTCAGTGCGTAGCTCTGCTGATATTGACTCGGTATTAAATACTATCTCAGCACAATTTGCGCAAAAATTATATCTTGGAGTTGCACTTGAACCAACTAAACCAGAAGGTTTTAGTAAAATAGATGACAGCGCAACCAGAACACTCTACCAATCTGTACAAGCTCAGCCATCGGATGCTGCTAAAAAGCAAGTAATAGGTGCGGCTATTTTGCATAAGTACAAATCTACTTTACCTCCGAACGTCGAAGTTGCTCAGCCATTAACTTTTAGTAAAAAACTTAGATTAGGGTAAAATTAGCAACTGTAGTTAATCTGAACTATGGTTGATATATGAAAGAACGACTAGTTTACAAACATGAAGAGCATCACTATGTAAGCCGTACCAGCTGGCTGCGTGCAGCCGTTCTAGGCGCAAATGACGGGATTATTTCCGTCTCAAGCCTAGTAATAGGAATAGCGTCAGCATCTGTTGCGACCGAGCAAGTACTTATTGCTGGGGTGGCTGGGCTTGTTTCTGGAGCTATGTCGATGGCTGCTGGGGAGTACGTATCGGTCAGCTCTCAATCTGATCTAGAAAATGCAGACATAACTCGCGAATCTAAAGAGCTTAAAGAAACACCAGAACTAGAACTACAAGAGCTGGCAGACATTTATGTGGAACGTGGTGTAGATCCCAATCTAGCAATCCAAGTAGCAAAACAGTTAACGGAAAAAAATGCACTGGCAACTCATGCGCGTGAAGAATTGGGAATATCAGAATTGACAACGGCTAAACCATTACAAGCTGCTTTAGCATCAGCTGCATCCTTTGCATTTGGCGCTATCTTCCCAGTGCTCGCAATATTATTTTTGCCACGTGATATTTTTGTTTTAGCATCCTCGATTTTTTGTATCATACTTCTAGGCACTTTAGGAGCCATCGCAGCACGCATAGGCGGAGCACCTATTTTAAAACCTGTGATACGCATCATATTCTGGGGTGCAGCAGCCATGGGCTCTACTGCACTTATTGGCAGTTTTTTTGATGTACAAACTATTTGACAATATGCAGTAAGCACATAACCTAATAGAAAACTATTAGTTATTAGTTTTAACTACCAGTTTAGAATCATCAACTCTATTAACACCGCTTACACTCTTTGCTGCATTGATTGCTTTGTCTGCCTGTGCCTTAGAATCAGCAGTACCAACTAAGTACACTACTCCATCAACCGTAGTTACAGAAATTCCAGATGGAATACTTGAGTCGGTGGCAAACTTAGTTTTTACAGCAGTTGTAATAGCTGCGTCAGTTGTGGCAGTCCCAACAGCATCGCCAGCCTTAATTACTGAGTCTCCCATATCGGACGCAGTATTAGAAACGCTTTCGGTGAAGCTCTGGTCAGCAGCACTAACGTAGAATGGCATCGCTGAACTTACTACGATAAGAGCCATTTTTAATATATTCTGTTTCATAATCTTTCCCCTAAACTGATCATATTAATCTAATAATATATCCAGGCATTTTTCTCTATAGACCCACTATCAGTATAGACTGTTTATTTTGAAAGTGATTATAGAATAGCCGACCAAAAATAGTAACTAACTTACTACACATTTATAATTCCATTTAGCGTCAATATCTATTAAAGTAAGCAGTCAATCAATGGCCATAATAATTCATTAGCATTTAAAAACGGGGAACTAGCATGAAATGGCGTCAATACCTTATAGCGACCAAGAAGTTCTATTTGGATAATGGTTCACTGAATGCCTCAGCGCTGACTTTCTATAGCATGTTTGCCTTAGTACCTATGCTCGCCGCCTCAATTGGAATTGCCAAAGGATTTGGACTCGATGCTTTTCTGAATACTCAAATTGAAAGAGCCTTTCCTGGCCAAGAATCTGTGATTCAATTTTTGTCACAGTACGCAGCAAATTTATTGGCTCAGACCAGGGGTGAAGTAATTGCTGGTATCGCAGTCGTGATATTATTTTATAGTATCTATAATATGTTATGCCATATTGAAAAATCTTTAAATGAAATATGGCAAGTAACCAATCCGCGCAATATTTCTCGCCGAATTAGCAACTACATATCTTTAATAATTATTGCCCCCATAATTCTAATCTTAGCTGGCAGCTTGAAAATATTTATAATTAAACTCATGCCGGAACATAAATTACTCTTGACATGGATCAGTAACTTTTTATCTTATTCTTTGGTAATATTTTTATTTTATTGGCTATATAAATATATGCCAAATGCTAGAGTAAGATGGCGCGCAGCACTTTTTGGTGGCTTACATGCAGGGATTGCTTACTTTTTAATCCAAACCATACTTATTCAATCACAATTATTTATGACTAGTTATAGCGCAGTATACGGTAGTCTAGCGGCTTTACCGATTTTCCTAATTTGGGTGCAATCTGCTTGGCTTATAGTTTTATTTGGCGCCCAGTTATGCTTTGTCTACCAAAACAAAATTCAAGTTGCATGGGAAATTGATGTAAATAGTTTATCTATACTTACGAGGCAAAAGTTGTTAGTGAAAATCACACGTTCATGCATAGCACAGTTTAACTTAAATAAGCCTGCTATGACCTTAACTAAAATTGCTGATGAGATCCACGTATCTACTTGTATTGCTGCACCGTTAATCGATCAACTAGTAAAAGCCAATATTTTAATTGAAACCACTTCAAATAGAGGTAATATTGGTTATCAGCCGGCTAAAAACACTTCACTTTTAAATGATGATTATGTTTTGCAGGCCACAAATAATTTAGGTGTATCTATAGAACATTAGCTGTGCATTTTAAGCACAGCTAAGTATACTATTTTGAAACCGCTGACAAAATCTGCTGCTGTCGATCAATCTTGTTAGCAGTAACATATCCGTGCCAATCATTTGCACTCACATTATATCTACGCGCCAATATATCACCAATTGTTACTCCATTTTGTAATGCTGAACTATATATCTCTTTATTAATTTCAACACCGACTGATAAATATGTAAACTGCTTACCGTTTGGATCTTCAATAATAACTAAGGCGTGATCTGTAGGATTACTATCTTGACGCAACTCAGTGAAAAAGTTTTCGATGGAAACTATATAAGGATGAGAATTAGACTCTAATTTAAGACGCTGCTTTAAATCAGTGATTCTATTTTTGGCCCCTTGAATTGCCTCATCCAATCCAATAGGCTGTTCAGCCACAGCAGACTTGGTTTTTACGCCCTTAATGTTAAGTTTACTGGCGCTAATTTTAAATTTATCAGTAAAAATAGCTTTAGCTGCTTTAACTTTTACTGCACTATTAGAAGTTACCAACACATCTATGGGTTGATTTTTATTTATTACCAAGTCACCTACATTGGCTTTAAACTGAGGATATACGGTATTTTGAGCATGAACTTTACTAACTCCATGCTCATCAATGTATGACTTTTGTGGGATGAATAGTTCTGACAGTGATTCACCATGATCTAGATGGTCAATTATCATAGCTATTAAATTAGCTACAGATACTTGAGTTATTTTCTTATATTTACCTGGGGTAATTGTAATACTATCTGAAACATATACTTGTTCAAATTCCGACTTTTCAATTTTATCAATTGCATCTTTAGAAAACACAGGATGGGTAATACTTGCATAGATCTTATTTGCACCAAATTTTTTCAATTCTTCAGCAGCCTTAACTAGAGTACCACCAGTATCACAAATATCATCCACAATTATTACATCGCGATCCTTTACATCACCGATTAAATTTGCACTTTCGATAACTCCAGCGCGGGCACGTTGTTTAATAATAATTGCCAGATCGGCATTCACGCCATACATTGCTAAGGTATCGCGGAATTTCTTAGCTCGTGCCACACCACCCGCATCTGGAGATACTATGACAGGGTTTTTCAATTTTAACTGGGCAAATTTCGGCGCCATAAACACTGAACCATAGATATTATCAACTGGTACGTTATGGAAAAATCCTTGAATCTGTCCAGCATGTAAATCTAATGCTACTACCCGATCAACTCCACTATATTCTAATAGCATTGCGACATCGGAGGCGCTAATTGGGACGCGACTTTCATTTTTTCGATCTTGGCGTGCATAGCCGTAATAAGGAATAATAGCCGTAATTTTACCAGCACTAGAACGCTTTAAAGTACGAATCATCAGATATAATTCAATTAAATTATCGTTAACACTATTAGTTTCAGATTTTGCAATTGATTGAATTATATAAACATCCTTGTCTCGCACACTTTTTTCAATTTTTATACTAATCTCACCATCGTTAAATCTATCAACTTTAGCCACACCAATCGGCATATGTAATTTCTTTGCCACTTCCTTACTAAGGTTGCGGCTAGCATTGCCTTCCAAAATCACATAATCATTAGCTAATGATACGCTGTGGAAGCCTATCAAAATTATTAGAACAATAAAAACTTTATTCATGTTGCGCATAGCGCCTCCTATTTTTTAACCACTGAATACAACTCAACACCCAAGTCACGTGTATGTTTAAATTCGGTTAATTCTACTATTGCAGCCACCTCTACAACCTGGGCTTTTGCTTGCTGTACTAAATCAATCGCTGCTTTGAAAGTTCCACCAGTAGCAATAAGATCGTCAATTATTATGACACGTTGTCCAGGCAGTAACGCATTCTGTTGCATCTCTAAAGTATCTTTACCATATTCTTTGGTGTATTCACTGCTTAATGTTTGACCAGGCAATTTGCCAGGTTTACGCACCATCACCACAGGAATATTTAATTTATATGCCAGCGGTGTTGCAAACAGAAACCCGCGCGAATCTACCGCTACGATGGCTTGAATATTTTTATTCTTATAATGCGCGACTAGATTATCAATCACTGCTTTTAATGCCTGGGGATTATTTAATACCCCACCGACATCATAAAAATTTATCCCAGCTTTTGGGAAATCTTTATATTCTACCAATGCATCATTTATCAAGTTAGATGATTTAGATTCCTTGTCTATAGCAGTACATGTTATAGTAAAACCTAATAAGCAAGCGGTAATGGCTACATAAAGTGACGATTTTATTTTCATTTCTTCCTCCAACAGTTAATATCTCGGCCTATGTAGACATATTACAGCCTTTTTATAAGTACGATTAGAGTATTAAATATGGTAGGTCAAAAGACAAACGAAAAATCCCTAGCCTTAGCTAAGCAACTATTAGATTCTATTGGCGATCAACATTCATTTGTATTTATTAAAGATCAGCAACACCAATATGTAGCGTGTAATAACAACTATGCGCGGTTCCTAGGTTTAGAAAATGACCAGGCCATAGTTGGGCTAACCGATTTAATCGTTAATCCATTGCATGCAGACATCTACCGGGCTGATGATAAAAAAGTTTTGCAAGGCAAAATTTTAGAAATTAATAACCCTGGATATTTTAAAGATCTAGGCATAGCAACGGTAACTGGTAGGATTGTACCCATTAGGAATGAGGACAACGAAATTACTGGCATCCTTGGGACTACTAGACTGATTTACTCTTTGGCCAATAAATCATTTGTACAAGCCATCGCAATGTTGAATGCCAATACCATCCCACTTATTGTGACTAAAAGTTTTTATGCAATTAAAACTAGGTATGGCGAAGTTAAACTATCCAAACGTGAGACAGAATGCATCTTGTTCCTATTTAAATGCTTAACTGCTGATGATATAGCACAAAATCTTGAACTATCTAAACGCAGTGTTGAATCATACTTTGTGAATATCAAAAACAAATTAAATGTTAATCACAAAAGTGAGATAATAGAGATTACAGTTGCTGGCGGATTGCTAGAGCAGCTTTAAATTCTTGACACATCGCCAATTAATCTAGCATATCAGATCTATTTCTATTTACAGCTCTTCTTATACAGTACACATTTTCAATTTAGTAAATAAACCCACAATTAAAAAAAACGTGTCTATACTTCGGGAAAGACCGGGATGTTTCTGGTCTTAATAATAATAAAAAGAAGTTAAAAAAATGAAGTATATAAGAAGTTCTTTGTGGCAGTTGTCTTTACTTGTTACAGTTTTCTTTGGTGGTACATTTCAAAACGCAACAGCATCTAGAGCCATATTACCTGAACATAGAATTGTAGGTTATTATGGTAATTTTCTTTCGACTAAAATGGGCGTATTGGGCGAATACCCGCCAGATGAAATGCTTAGAATGTTAAAAAGCGAATTACGTAAATGGGCTGCAGCAGACCCAGATACCCCAGTTATTCCTGCTATAGAATACATAGCAATTGTTGCACAGAAAGATCCTGGCCGAGATGGTAAATACCGCGCTCTAATGTCTGATGCACAAATTCAAAAGGCAATTGATATTGCAGAACAAGTAAATGGTATAGTAATTCTTGATGTACAGGTAGGTCTCAGTGATCTAG
>CAYPGU010000098.1:0-7348 GCA_964409995.1 uncultured Legionellaceae bacterium
CTTTGATGTGCCGGTGATTAACACGCGTTGCGTGGTGTTGAGCATCGCGGTGCTAATAACATTAGCTTGTTGGGTTAAGCGACTTTGTAAAATACTTAGGCGTTGTTTTTTTACCTCTAAGCTCACGCCATCTTCATAACGGCTGGCTGGAGTGCCAGGACGCTGGCTGTAAACAAAACTAAAAGATTGATCAAAATTAACTGCTTCGATCAAAGACATAGTTGCTGCAAAGTCATCATCAGTTTCACCCGGAAAGCCAACGATGAAATCTGAGGAAATGCTAATGTCTGGACGCACGGCACGTAAGCGACGAATTTTTGATTTGTATTCGAGCGCAGTATAACCACGCTTCATCGCATTCAAAATTCGATCCGAACCGCTTTGCACTGGTAAATGTAAATGATTGGCTAGTTTTGGTACATCTGCATACGCTTGGATTAAAGCATCAGAAAATTCCATCGGATGAGAAGTAGTGAAACGAATTCTTTCAATGCCATCGATTTCGGCAATATAATTAATTAGCAAAGCTAGATCGGCAATTTCACCATCATGTCTGGCGCCACGATATGCATTAACATTTTGACCCAATAAAGTAACTTCTTTTACACCTTGTTCGGCTAATATTGCAACTTCGTGTAACACATCATCAAAGGGGCGATTAATTTCTTCGCCACGTGTATAAGGCACAACGCAATAGCTGCAATATTTACTGCAGCCTTCCATAATTGAAACAAATGCAGTTGGGCCGTCCGCTGTTGGAGCCGGTAAATGATCAAATTTTTCAATTTCTGGAAATGAAACATCGATTACTGCACTATTATGTGCTTTTAGGTCTTGCAGCATATTTGGTAAACGGTGCAATGTTTGTGGCCCAAACACTAAATCGACATAAGGTGCGCGGTCGCGAATTGCTGTACCTTCTTGGCTTGCGACACAACCAGCAACACCAATTACAACTTCAGGACGCTTATCTTTTAGTGCGCGCCAACGAACTAATTATGAGAAAACTTTTTCTAGGGATTTTTCACGAATTGAACAAGTGTTCAACAATAACAAGTCTGCTTGTTCTGGAGTATCGACTTTTTCCAGGCCATGTGTAGATTTTAATAAGTCGAACATGCGTGATGAATCGTATTCATTCATCTGGCAGCCGTGGGTTTGAATGTATACGTGTTTCATATGGTTCCTGCGATCTTGCGTGTTCTTTGTTGTAAATTAAGGATTAAAATTTCTATTTTGTTGGTGCTAAATGAATACACTGGCGTACTAATTGCAAGATTAAACCACAACCAAGCGTAGCCAGCTGTAAATACAATATCGCTTAACCAATGTGCACCACTAAATAAACGCGGCAAACTAAATAAAATTGCTACAAACCAAAGTACTGGTCGAAACCAACGCGGTGCATATAATGAAGTAAATCCTGCCCAGAAAACCAACACCAAAGCATGGCCAGCTGGAAAGCAATGGCATGAAGCAACTTTCAAATTCATATTTAGGTTGTCGGACAATAAAACCCAAGTATGTAACACTAGACTTGGTGAATCACGTTCGATGTGCAACCAATTGGCAAAAAGTTGATGGGTAAACAATAAAACGAATTGAAAAAATATCCAGAAATAGATTAATTTTGCAATCGCTGACGTACGTTTGTATTTTGGCAAACAAGTGACAGCCAAAATATTGATGCCACCCATTAGAATTAGATTTAGCCAAGTTTCATTTGGATGATTGAGATAGCCCCAAAATAATTGCCAGCTATGCGACTGCAGCAAGCTTTTGTTTAAGTAATTAAAAGCTTGCGCGTCAATTTGCTTACAAAATTCGTTCGATGCGGGCAATACCCAAAGCATGATACAACCGAGCACAAATGCTAGCGATAAAGTTAGTTGAAATTCTTTAGGCTGGGTACGGCGGTATTCAAGCGTTTGCATTTTTTATCTAGATTATAGAGTTTACATGGTGGCTATGGGTGGGATCGAACCACCGACCTCGGCATTATGAGTGCCGCGCTCTAACCAGCTGAGCTACATAGCCAGGAGCTGTGTATTCTCAAGGATTTGCAAATGCTTGTCAACTCTCTACCTGGCTCTAGGCTTTATGCCGTTTGCGCGCACGGGCAGCAGCATCTTCGTCTTCATCTTCTTCGCTACCTGTTTTTGGCGTCACTGCTGGAGCTGGGCTAGGAGACCACTTTAGGGCCGGTGATGCGAGGGATGTTCCACTTTCGACAAGCTGTCTAATAGTAGCGTGAAACTGATCTTCTTCTTCTGGGACGCTGCTCTTCAGGTCAGTTTCGGTCATGGAGAATCCACTTAAATTTTGTGAAGGATTGCCCTGGCTACCCCACAACGGCATAGTGCTTGAAGTGGCTCCAGTGCTAGGGTAACTTGACGAATAAGGTGATCCTGCTCGCGAAACACTACCTATTGGTAGATCCATCATAGGGCTTGGGGTGCTAATTTCGAGCAGAAATTGCAGACAATCCTGAGTTAAAGGAAAAGGATTAATTAACGTTATAAGCGGTAGGTTACGATCATCATTTATAACGATAGAACTAATCATTTGGCCATCTCTAGACAATAAATTAATTTGTGCATAACGCGCGGATAAAAAGTCCAGTTCATCTTGAGTAAAACCATTAAAATCATTTTCATCTGCAGCAGAATCTAAGCTAAAATCATCAGCAAGCGTGGTTACAATATCAACCATATCAATTCTTCTATAATGCGGCAGCATCAATACATTCATCAAAAAAAGCTTGCCACTTCTTGCTGCTATTTGGTTAGCAGCTGGATCAAATTGATGGATATGCAAATTAGTATTGTGACGGTAGCCAGCGACATCTTCTTCGTTAAGAGCGGTGTTTGGATCTGCTATTCCTAAGGCCTCCAAAACAGAGCGTTCACGTTGATCTAATTGAATTGCATAGTTTGGCATTTATATCTCCATGATAATTGTTAGTCAGGCAGCATTATTTGTTTTGGCAGATTTTAAGTATACTGAGATTCGCTAAGACTGTAAATTGATTAAAAGAACTGTGCTATTATGCAGGCTATATTAAGAATCAATGAGGATTAAGGGTGACTGTTCGAACTAGATTTGCTCCAAGCCCCACCGGCTATTTGCATGTAGGCAGTGCGCGTACCGCACTGTATTGTTGGCTTTATGCGCGTAACAAACAAGGTACGTATATTTTACGGATTGAGGATACAGATCGCGAGCGCTCAACGCAGGAAGCGGTGGATGCTATTTTTGATAGCATGAAATGGCTCGGGCTAGATTGGGATGAAGGACCGTTCTATCAAACCAAACGCTATGACCGTTATGCGGAGGTGGCGCAACAATTATTAGAACAAGGACACGCCTATCGCTGTTATTGCAGCAAAGAACGTTTAGAAAAATTACGCGAAGAACAGACCGCGAACAAAGAAAAACCGCGTTATGATGGCCACTGTCGAGATCTAACCGAACATGCAGGCGATGGACCTTTTGTAATTCGTTTTAAGAATCCGCAAACTGGTGCTGTGACCTTTGATGATGGTGTACGTGGTATAGTATCAATTGCTAATACTGAATTAGATGATTTAATTATTGTGCGCTCGGATGGTAATCCAACCTACAATTTTACCGTTGTGGTTGACGATGCAGATATGAAAATCAATATTGTAATTCGCGGTGAAGATCATATTTCAAATACTCCACGTCAAATCAATATTTTAAAAGCCATGGGTGCTGCAATTCCGGAATATGCGCATATTCCGATGATCTTAGGTGACGATGGCAAACGTCTGTCGAAACGGCATGGCGCCGTAAGTGTCATGCAATACAAAGATGAAGGTTATTTGCCGGAAGCTTTATTGAATTATCTAGTGCGTTTAGGCTGGTCGCATGGCGATCAAGAAATTTTCTCACGCGATGAAATGATTGCAGCTTTTGATTTAAAACATATAAGTAAGTCTGCCGCAGCGTTTAATACCGAAAAATTAAATTGGTTGAATCAACATTATATAAAAACTTTACCAGAAGCTGAAATTGCTGAACATGTGAAATGGCAGATGCAACGTTTGGGAATTGATTTTACCAATGGCCCGGCTCTAACCGACGTGGTAGTAGCATTACGCGAGCGCGTGCATACCACTTTAGAGATGGCGGAAAAAAGCCGTTGCTTCTTTGCTGATGATGTTGATATGGATCCAGAAGCAAGTGCAAAGCATTTAACTCTGGCAGTTAAACCAGCTTTAGAAATCATGGTGAATAAATTTGCACAACTCGATGCATGGCAGGCAGCTGCGATACATGATGTGATTGTTGCTGTTGCCGCAGAACTTAATCTCGGCATGGGTAAAATTGCGCAACCATTACGAGTAGCAGTAACAGGAAACACCGTTTCGCCTTCAATTGATCTGACGCTACAATTAATTGGGAAGAAACGTAGTTTAATTCGCTTGCAGAAAGTGATTGATCGAATTTAAGGAATATTATGACCCTAGAATCAATTATTACTGCCGCTCAACAATACCTCAATCCTGACCAAGTAGATTGCGTGGTATATCATCATCCATGCAACGATGGCTCTGGTGCGGCTTTGAGCGCTTGGCTTGCTCTGGGCGAAAAAGCGCAATATGAAAAGCTAGCCTATCATACTCCGATCGAGCTAGAAAAATTACGCGGCAAAAAGGTGATTTTTGTAGATTGCTCCTTGAAGAAATCTGAGTTGCAGGTATTACGTAGCATCGCAGATACAGTGGTAATTTTAGATCATCACGACAGTGCCATGAAAGATTTAGCTGATGAGCCGGGATGTTTTTTCGTTATGGGTAATTCTGGTGCGGTATTAGCTTGGCACTATTTTCATGGCGCTAACACTAAGCCACCTAGTTTGCTGCAATTAATTGAAGATCGGGATTTATGGAAGTGGGATGATCGTGCCACCAGCGAAGCTTTGCATTATGCCTTGGTAGATAAACATCCAAAATTAGATTTTAAAGATTTTGCTGCTTATATCGATGCCGATGAACTATTAAAACTAATTGAACACGGCAAAAGTTTAATTGCAATCAACCAACAGTGGTGTGCACAAACCGCTCAGCAAGCGCAATTAAAATTATTTACGCCGCCAGGATCGGATGTTACTTATAAAGTAATGTGCCAAGAATTAGAAAATTCTAAATTAATTTCTGAATTAGCCGAATATTTATATACCAATAATCAAGTTGATTTTGTCATGCTGTGGTTCAAATTAGATTCAGGCAAATACAAAATTAGCTTCCGTGGCAATAAACCTGAGATTAACCTAGGTGAAGTTGCGGCAAGCCTGGGTGGCGGTGGGCATCCGGCGGCGGCGGGGGTGGCGGTAAACCAGTCACCTTGGGAGATGATGGTTCGATGAGTGTGCAGTGTTTAATTGTTTCGCTATGACCATATAGAATAACACCACTCATCGGTATAGACTCAATATCTTCCATGATCCCTACTGGTATATAAAATACCGTTTCATGCTCTTCAATATCATCGCTTGAGAATAAGTTATCTGGGTATCGGCTAGCATGAAATTCTTCATAGGCTTTATATACTCTATCGATGTTCCTAATATGTGAGTTTATTGGACTTAGGTTGTGATACAAATCGTATTGTATTGTTTGCAATTTATATAATTCTATAGATTTTAGTACCAGCAACGATCGGGTCTTAGACCGATGAGCCATTAAAATAAGTTTTTTGTTTTCCATAGGTTCGGCTGAGATGGTATTAGTTAGAGATTCTATTAGATAAATACCCCTAGCAATCCCTTTAAAAGTCTCCGCTACTTTTGCACGTAGGTATTCTATCATTAGCAGCATAAACTCAAAATTTTTGCATAATCTATTTATGTTCGAGCTCGTTTGGTTACCAGGCTGAAGGAGAGTGATTATGAGGCTACGATATATTTTTAGAAAAAAATTCATAATTGTTATGTTTTCTTTCGTTGCATCAATGTACGCTTGGGATGATTGTGATCTAGGTTGTTGAGCCTCATTTCCCACGGGGAATGTTTTTAATCTTGCATATCCATTCGCAGTGCTGTCAAAATACATTTTTTGCAAATACATCTCGTAGAAGTATACATGGCACTCAAGGCTGGCAAGTGCCAAAGGATCTTCGATTGCACTGATTTGTTCTTCTTGGTGCAATAGAGTTTGAAATAAACTATCTAAGCGCCGGTGGTATTCTAGGCTAAATGCGCGTTTAAATGCTTGTACATCAGCAGTAGCTTCAAATACATCTAGAGGGTCTGCCATGCTCTCTAGCTCATCAGGATTGAGCGTTGCTGTGAACAGGTTTAATTCATCGTTAGCATCCTTCGCTTTGAGATGAATTCTACTAATGAATTTTTGTTTGGTGTCTTTAAATCTGCTTGCGTTATACCTTTGACGCGCAGCCATAGTGATCGGGATTAAAAACAACATGGATATATTTAGCATACCCATAAGTGTACTATGTCTAGCGATTAAGTAAAATGTTGTATCTTAAATGACTAACGAATGGTTGCATGCACCAGTTGACATACCCCAAAAAGACAATTAATATTGCCGTCTCAGCTCGGGGCTATAGCTCAGCTGGGAGAGCGCTTGCATGGCATGCAAGAGGTCAGCGGTTCGATCCCGCTTAGCTCCACCAAATCAAATCAAACTACACTCAGCTTAATGTTTTTTGAAAACTTTCCAATAAAATTTTTGCAGAAACTATACCTTTGATATAACGACAGTCGCATGTAAGAGATTAAGCTTACCTTTTAACGTATTTCATGATGAAAAATCTTATTTAAATAAATACTTTTTTTTATTTTAAAAATACGATACCCTGCGCAAATAATAAATATATTAAAGAGATAAAGGGGAGTTAATACGCTGTTATAAGCAAAACTTAACAGATAATAAAAAGGAATTTATTATGCAAGACGCATCTAAAATGAATTTTTTAAAAAAATATTCTAACAATTCTACTGTTCAAACAGATACGTATCTTCCAGGTACGTCAGAAATTTTTTTTCAAAAAATCAACTATTTTTACACTAATTCACCATTAAATTTTTCTTTTTTCACCGGTTACCGATATATCGGAATACCGCGATTAACGGGTAATCCTATCGTAGGCAGGTTAAAAGACTTTTCGACAGAAGAATCAGCATGGGATGTTATCAATCAAGCCGCTAGGCTTGCTACACAGCATATTTCCGGTATGTGTTATTTTTGGATAGCGAATAAACTCATTCTTTTGATAACAAAACCGCATCATATTAATGAGTGTTTGGTGAAAAATAAAAATAAAGTTTCTCCAAATAGAGAAATTCTAACCGCTGTACTTG
>CAYPGU010000099.1:0-7240 GCA_964409995.1 uncultured Legionellaceae bacterium
ATCCTGCACCCGCGCGTGAGCCAACTTTAAAGAGTAAGCTAAGAGATACAGGATTATATGTTTTAAAAAATATCGCTGATACAAAACTAGGTCGCTGCTCTAAAACTGCACGAAATAGTTCACGCCACATGTCATTTAGTAAAGTTGTTCCCTGGTGCGATTGTGCAACAAAGGTAGTTGCAGAATTCAAAAAACAGTCATCTTCATGGCGTAACAAAGATCCAGTTTGCAAACCTAGTACCCGCTGAGAAATGGCACAAGTTGCCAGGATAACAAAATCACTTTTAGTAATAACCTCTGGTTTGATCATAAAGTACTCAGTGATTTTGAGATGCGGCAATTCTTTAGCTAAATTAGCACTGATAATGTTAATATCAGTGCTATTATATTCGGCTCCCGACTTACATGATAAAATGATATGTTGGTTTGAACTTCGCATTACTGTTTCTCACAAGCAATTGCCTTGAAATTAGTTTTGCTGGATGCAGTTGAAGGTAAACATACCTGCTCATCGGCGGGATTTATTAGCTTATATTTGCTTGGCAAGTATTTGTTCATGATATCAATCCCTGTCTTAACACGTTTGATGCGATCAGTAGCCATTCCTTCTTTGACAGAATCATATGGATGCGTTTGTACACTCGCACCCATCTTAAGCATTACTGGGGATGCAACCTGAACTATCTCTGACATCTCATAAAATCTAATGAATCCACCTTTAGATTTGTATACATCAGTAGGTACATCAAGAGGAATACTGACGTTATTGCGAATATTTGCTAACATCGGTAAGCCAAGATCATGTGCAGTGGTAATACTGGTACAACCATTGGTTTCATATATACTTGCTGTGCCAGGATTGGTTACCATGCAATGTGTAGATGCCTTAAACAAGATATTTCTTGGAAATTTATCATTGTTTTGCATCTTTTTTAACAGATGTAATAAACCAAGATCATAAATAATTAATCCTTTGCAACCTAATTCCACTAGTCTAAACGCTTCTTCTACAGAAGCACGAATAGCATCATTGTTATTTAACCTGCGTCCCATTTCTAATCCAAAGTCACTGCGATAGAAGCTTGATTTTATGTCGTACTCAGGTCGTGGACCTATACTAAATAGAATCCCGTAATTGTTTTGACGGCATAAATCAAGCATTTCTTTAATCTCGCTGTCGGACAATAAGAAAGCTCCTACAGTTTCATTGAAGCGTGTGCAAGGTACATCATACTTTTTAAGTGCTTGAACAGTGCTTTCTAATATTTTAAAGCTATTTATTACTGGTATTTCTACGCCATAATGTCCGCCAGCTTTAAAGGTTTTGTCAGACTCCACAAGTGGTTGGTTATCAGAGCTAATCCAACCATATTGATTGATCAAATCAGCAGCCTTATTAGCGCTTACAATTAAATCATTCGACATTATTCTCTCCTATTGTTAATGAAAACTTGACATCTTTTTTCGAAATTGAAGTATATAGTTCATGAAAATACATAAAAAACAATTTATAAACATTTGAAATGTGTTCGATTAATTTATCCTCATCTTCTTTAGTGTGCATAAATGATTTCAAGACATTCCAAACAAAATCAATGTGTTTATCTTCAATATCATGGTTTAAGTGACCGCGGGCCCCTCGAACCTTGTCCACACCCAGCTTCTTTTCCCAATGATCCAACCAAGCAGGTTGAGTTTTTATCGAGGCATACTCTATAAAATATGAGCTTGCTAAAGATGCCAGAGGCTTACCTTCATGCTCTAGACCGTAATAGAAATAGCCTTGCAATAACTTAGTGGCAAAAAATGGTTCAGTAGAATAAATTTCATCATTGGTCACACCGACTTCATTTAAATCTTTAGCAAACATTCGATCATGTAACATTTCATCGTCAGTGTATTGCGACCATTTCTTTGCTAATGTCGGATCATTTTTTGTAAAGTAGTGTATGGTTAATGCGTCAATCCAACGTTTCATGCGTAGACGCAAGATGATCTCAATATTGTTTCTCTTATAACAATCCAAAGCTATATTTGGATTGTCTAACATCTCGTTATTAAAACTTGCGAAAGCATTAAAGTGTTGTATCAAATTATCGATTTTGTTATCAACATTTTGTCTTAAGAAATCCAGCGCAGGTTTTTCTTCTAGTATTGGGGAAGTGCCTAATTGCATATCGATATTCCGTTTGTTAGCAAATGATTTTTACATTTATACACCTCCCTTTGCATAGATGTAAAGCCTTATTTTGCATAAATGATAAAATTTATGCATATGTAATATTTTTCTTTACTTATATGTATAGTGATGCTAGAATCCTTGTTGGCTTAAATCAACCTTATGCGGATTAGCTAATGACGAATTTAGTTGTTAAACTCAAAGAAAAAATGACCCAAGAAGGCTTAACCGCCTACTCTTTAGAACGCAATGCTGGTCTCAAGCCTAATGCTGTACACAACATTATCTCTGGTAGATCAAAAAATCCAAGCATTAATGTATTGCAAACCATAGCTCAGACACTGAATTGCACTGTTTCTGATTTAATAGGCGAGGTTAATTTAGGTAGTCATTTTAATAATGCACCTTCCGAAAATCCGGTTACATTTTGTGAAATTTTGGATAACGAGTTGTATATCAAAAGTTTATCTTATTTTGCTGAGTTGTTAACTAAACACAAATGCTGGATGGCAAAAGAAAAGATCCTTGAATGTGTCGAAGAGATTTATCTTTATTCCTACAGAAAGGGGCTAAATAAAGTAGATACCCATTTTGCAAAATGGTTTTTTGAAAAAACAAGAGTGTAAAAAAATTCATAACATAAATAATACAACTTTCGATGATATAGACCTAATTATAAAGAATCATCGTGCCTTAAATCATACTTTGTTTGAATATCTAAAAGATGAAGCTAGAGTAGGGTATACTTCTCGGCAATTTGATATATATAGATGCAATTTTTTTTATAGAACATCTAATACCATTCCTTGTATTGCGCGTTTAGTTGCAGCTGCCGCAGCAAATTTAGACATTGATACATTAGCTTCTGCTGGGAAAAATTTATATGAGGAAACTGGCAGCGGAGATCCTACAAAAGCCCATTGTTATCTTTTGGAGACCTCTCACAATAGCCATGCAAATCATATTTTCGGATTGGATTACATGTCATTTCCTGATGCTGCAGTAAGTAACTTATTACTTCCAGAAGCGGTATTGTTTGAAGGATCAATACATTCACTATATAACCATCATATTTATGCAACTATAGTGGGTGCAGCATATGCACATGAAATGGCTGCAAACAATATGCTAATAAATTTTTATGAAGGTTTCTTTGTAAATTATAGAAATTATTATTCGCTACCTGAATTTTATAATATTTCAGAATACTTTTTAGCTCATATTACTGGACTTGAAAACGCACATGCCCAAGATGCTAAGTTGGTAGTGCAAAGATTAGCTGTTACTAAAAATAACTTACAAAATATTTTACAAGGAGTTTTTGGATTTTTGAATGCTCAAGCGTTATTATGGGATGGAATATATAGAGAGCTAAAGAAATCTGAAAATATAGGTAACGTAATCGCTTTCAATAAGTTATTAAACCCACAAAACGTAACAAAGGTCGCCCTAGCGTGAAAGGCTATACAAAATTAAAACCAATAAATGATTTTTTATTATCAGGAAAGTTTTCTCTTTTTGCTAGCATGGTTTTTTTTATTACGTTTTTCATGGTGCTGATCTTCGTCTATTTTTCATACCAGTATCAAATTAATCTCAAATACAAGCAGCTACAATCCACTTCAAAAAGAGTTGATTATTTATTAGCAAATTCATTTGACCAGTCTGGGAGATTAATGCTGTACATAGGACGGCATATAAATAAGAATAATTATAAGGATTTGAATTACATACTTTCATTATTAAAAAAGACTGCTGCGCGAGAATATAAGACGTCACAACTTTGGTCATGGAGTATGTTTGACTGGGTTGACAATAACAATTTACTCTGCGTGAATCGTATAAAAGGTATCATAGCTGATCCTAAGGACATGTCACATAGAGATTATGCTTGGAAAAGCAGAGAAAACCCTTGGACTATGCAGTTTTCAGATCCTGCTATCGGTAATCCTAGTGGTATATGGGTTATACCAGTTGGAATTGGTATTACCAATGAAGAAGAAGATTTTTTAGGTATTATAACTGTAGGATTTAGTATAGCTGAACTAACTGAAATGCTATTAGAAAGAACGCAAGGTGAAAATGTAAGCATTTTAGTGCTAAATAATCAGCTAAAGACAGTTCTAAACTCTGATAAGCCTAATTTTTTTGATCAACCTGATCAAAATGTCAACCTTTCTACAAAAGACCTTGCGCAAATTAATATTCAGAATTCTGGATTTTTAAACAAAAATTACAAAAGAGACGCTACAACTTTCGTTTGCTACAATAAAATGCAGGATTTTCCATTTACAATATTGATTGGCTTCAATTATAATATTTGGCTTAAAGATTTCATGCTAATGATTTTCCCGTTTATATTGCAAATTTTTCTGTTAGGAATTCTATGTGTTGTATTAATGTACATTTCACGTAAAAGAATAATTGCCGCTGGTCACCACGCAACGCGTGCTACAGAAAGCTTAATTGTGGGGATTAATAAACGTTCTCAACTGCATTTAGACACAATTTTGCAGTTTAGTGAGCTTTTGATTCGACAATTAAATGGCGAGATCCAAGTTGGCGTAAATTCAAGTCGTCAATTGGAGTTTTTAAAAAATATACATAAATCGGCAACTGCAGTTAAACACATTGATTCGGTAACCTTAAGCACTAGCACCATTGATTTAAATAATGTTTTGAATAATTCAGTAGATATACATAGCATAATTTTATTGCAAAGAAAAAATATTATAAATAAAAAATTACATCATGAACCGTTATTGATTAAAGTTGATCCATTGCTAACTTTGCAAACTATGGTTGGATTGCTCTCACATTCCATTCACAGTGCACCTATGTCTAGTGATATATTTGTAACAACATTTACTGAAAGAACCCATGCAGTGTTAGAAATTATTTATTCAAGTTTAGAGCACAATACGCAAGAAATAGTTAGGTTAAGAAGCTCCATGGGGCATAGTGATTTGCACATTAATCTAGATTACGCAATTAATCTTGTGCAAATGCAAGGAGGAACTTTGAACATTAAAAGCAAAGGAATCATAAAAATTATAACTTTAGTGTTTCCTTTAGACGAAGTTGCTCCTAGTGATCTTTATGCCATTGGCTGAATACTCACATCGGTATTGGGCGTTAACGAATTTCAAACACAACTGTTACTGTTGCAAAAATCTCTTGCGACCCAAGTTCTATTTGCGGAGATGCTGACTTTGCCATCGCCATGGTATTCATATACATCGGCTCTGGATTACCAGCAGTGGTGGTTATTACATTAACAATACGTCCCAGTTGTATCCCGGCATCGTTGGCAATTTGCTGTGCATCTGCTTTGGCTTTATCGATAGCCTGCTTGCGCGCATTTTGAACTAAACTATCGTCGTCAGAAAATGAAAAATCTATCCCATTAATTTGATTAGCCCCATTCACAACTGCACCATCGATGATACTTTCAAGTTGTTCGGTTGATTTATCGATGTTCCTCACTTTTACAGTGATTGTTTGATTGGCTTGATAACCGACAACTTTCTGTTGTTGGTTATCGTAGCTGTATTTGGGTGAGATATAAAATTGGGATGTTTTAATATCCTTATCGTCGATACCAGCTTGTTTGATAAAAGAAATAACTTGGTTCATTTTAGTGCTGCTTTGATCTTTAACTTCTTGAGCAGTTAGCCCCTCTGCGACCACGCCAACGGTTACGGTTGCCATATCTTGTACTGACACTGCTTTAGCAGTTGCCGAAACGCTTAATAGTTGCGAAGCACTTCGCATTGATTGTAGCTGTTGAATATTCAGAAGAACCACAAATATAATCAGTACAAAGCCTAGAATACTGGCAATCCAGATAGGTAAGCGAAAATTTTGCATAAGATTTATCCTGTTGTTCTAATATTCTATGCACTAAGTATATATAATCTAACAGTTAATAACGTTTCTTTTATTAGTTTTTGACCTAGATCTATATCTGACAGCTGTGGTTGAGTTATACTATAAGTATAAGTTGCACATTTGAGGATACAAATGCCCGCTAGCAATATCACAGAGTTGTTAAAAAAATACAATACAACTAGTGTCAATCACGCTTTGCGTAAACTTGCGATGGGAGCAGAAACAACGCAGCATATCAATGACTTCGTGGCATTAGCGTACAGTAATGGCGCTAATGCTGACGAACCTGGGCCTATTTCAGGTAAAACAGCTCTAAACAACGCGCTAGAAGCACTAATTAAATTTATACTGAATCCAAAGCCATCCGGATCTGGAGACGACTACGATTATAATATCCTTAGTGTTAAGTTGGAAATGTTAGATCTGTGCTGTATTTTTTGTAAGGATCGCACTCGATTGCTACACCCCGAGACAAGCGCAGCACTAACCTTGTTACGTGATAAATCAACTAAACTAATAATGGATAATTCAAAAAATATAAAAACATCAGAAGATGTGTTTACATGTTTTAATCGACAAAAATTTCAATTTTTAAATACATTTATTTTTATTGAAGATATGTTGCTAATGCACAAAAATATTCAAGACCTCAGAGCTGAAGTTCAATCTATTAAAGTTACGTCTAATCTTGCCGTACCAATTTTATTGCTTGAAGACCATAGACAGCCAGCTGTTGGATATTTTTTTCAAGAATTACACGAACAGCTACTTGCAGCACAGTATAAGACAGTAGGTATTGAATTAACTAATACAGTGAGTTTAGACTTAGATCAATTGCTAGATGCGCGTAATGCGCATTCATCTAACCAGATGATGTCAAATCTCTTGGATAATATAATATTTTTGCAAACAAATGGATTTAACACAGTATTCTATGATCCTCGTCGTGGAAACCCTTTAGAACCAAAGTCAGATATAGAGTTTTATTATGGTTTGATTCGAGATATGGAATATTTTACGCTCCAAAGGAATTTATCTAATGTTGGGCTTCAATTAGCTGCTGAAAAGCAAATCAAATTAAATCATGGCAAGGTAGTATTTGTCGCTGGCGCATGGCATGGCGAAGCTATGATAAATACTGCATCTGTACCATGGAAAGCTTTTATTATA
>CAYPGU010000100.1:0-7211 GCA_964409995.1 uncultured Legionellaceae bacterium
AGGACTAAAATTTGTGGTGCGCGGCGCTTAACCTGAATATTGGCCAATGATGGCAAGGCGAAAGCGGCGGTTTTACCGGTACCGGTCTGGGCTATGCCCACGAGGTCTTGTCCAGCTAAAAGCACTGGAATGGCTTGGGCCTGAATTGGGGTTGGCTCGGTATAACCAAGCATTTCTACGGCTTTAACTAATGATTCCGGGAGTCCTAAAGCACTAAAGCCTGCCGTAGTTTGTTGTTGATCGGTCATTTTATCTCCCCGAACGTAAGTTATATATATGGATAGGTGGGCATGCTAACATATTAAGGCATGGATTGCTAGAGGCGAAACCAGCTAATTAACTTAAAATGGCGCTAATCCTCACCCATTCATCCTGCTCTACACATAGAAAATCTTGAAAAAACTCGGCGTAACAATTTTGCACCTTTGCGGCTTGTTCGACCAAGATCCCAGACAGGACTATCTGTCCTTGCGGTTTGAGGAGCTGGGCAAATAAAGGGGCTAATTGCAACAAAGGCTGGGCTAGGATATTAGCCACTAGAACATCTGCTTTAATCTGCGGTAATTGATTGGCCAAGCAAATTTCCATGCTCTGTAAATCAATTTGATTTTTTTCCGCATTACTGCGGGTTACTTCTAGTGCTGTTGGATCAATATCGACCGCATATACTTTGCTCGCGCCAAGCTTTGCCGCGGCAATAGCTAAAATTCCTGAACCGCAACCATAATCGATCATGGTGCAATTATCTGGTAATGATTGGGCGATCCACTCTAAACATAAAGCAGTAGTCTGATGCGAACCGGTACCAAATGCCATTTCTGGATCGAGAAAAATATTGATTGCGTGCGGATCTGGCACTTCACACCAGGTGGGACAAATCCAAAGTTTATTGGCAAACAACATCGGTTTTAAATTTTCTTGCCATTTTAAAACCCAATCTTGATCAACAATTTTTTTCCAAGTTAATTGAGAGAGTGCGGCAGGACCGATGGCTTTAGATACTTGTTTAATAATTTGTAATGGATTGGTGCCAGGATTAAATAATGCAATCAGCAACATATTATCCCACAGCTTAACCTGCTCGTTTGCCTGTTGGTAAATAGGTTGCGATTTATCTTCTTCCAAAGTTATAGCAACTGCACCTGCCTCAGTTAAGGCATCGCTCCAAGCATCTACTACTTTATTGCTTGCAGGCAGGCTTAATTGTAGCCAATCGTTCATGTTGCTAATTTCTTTTCTAGGTAGTGAATGGAAGTTCCACCAGTTTGAAAATTAGCATCTCGCACCAAGTCATAATGTAATGGAATATTGGTTGTGATTCCTTCAATAACGATTTCATCCAAGGCATTGCGCATGCGTTTGATGGCAGTATCGCGGGTATCACCATAAGAAATTAATTTACCAATTAATGAATCATAATTTGGCGGTACGGTATAACTACTATAGATATGTGAATCAATCCGAATGCCTGGTCCACCTGGGGCATGGAATAATGAAATAGTGCCAGGTGAGGGCATGAAGTTACGTGGATCCTCAGCGTTGATACGACATTCAATCGCATGGCCACGAATTTTGATATCTTCTTGCTTGAGTGTAAATGGTTCACCAGCTGCAATACGGATTTGTTCTTTAACCAAATCTATGCCGGTGATCAATTCTGTTACTGGATGTTCAACCTGAATTCGAGTATTCATTTCAATGAAATAAAATCTGCCATTTTCATATAAGAACTCGAAAGTTCCAGCGCCACGATATTTCAATTCTTGGCATGCTTGTACACAACGCATACCAATTTCGTTGCGTAATTCTGGAGTGATACCGGGTGCAGGTGCTTCTTCCAGAACTTTTTGGTGGCGGCGTTGCATGGAGCAATCTCTTTCGCCCAAATGCACTGCTTTGCCATGGCCATCGCCCAAGACTTGAATTTCAATATGACGTGGATTTTCCAGGAATTTTTCCATATAAACATTACTGTTACCAAATGCCGCACCCGCTTCTGTTTTGGTTAAAGCAATCGCATTTAATAAAGTAGCTTCAGTGTGCACAACGCGCATGCCGCGTCCGCCACCACCACCAGCAGCCTTAATAATTACCGGGTAGCCTATTTCTTGCGCTAAGCGTAAATTTTTCTCTGGATCATCATCTAATACGCCATTTGAGCCTGGCACACATGGGACACCAGCTTTGCGCATAGTATTGATCGCAGATACTTTATCGCCCATAGTCCGAATTGTATCCGGTGATGGACCAATAAAAGTAAAACCGCTTTGTTCAACTCGTTCAGCAAAATCAGCATTTTCAGACAGGAAGCCATAACCGGGATGAATTGCGGTAGCATCAGTTATTTCAGCCGCACTGATAATTGCTGGAATGTTTAAATAGCTTTGCGCAGCTGGTGCGTTACCAATACACACTGCTTGATCAGCAAGTTTGACATGCATCAAATTACTATCAATTGTCGAATGCAGTGCAACGGTTTTGATTCCAAGCTCACGACAAGCACGTAATACACGTAAAGCAATTTCACCACGGTTAGCGATTACAATTTTATCTATCATATTAATTTAGCACTTTTAAAGTTTATTCAATGACTATTAATGGTTGACCAAACTCAACAGGATGGCCATTTTCGATTAAGATGGCAGTTACTTTGCCTGATACATCGGATTCAATTTGATTTAACATTTTCATGGCTTCGATAATGCAAATTGTATCTCCTGCTGCAACTGTATCGCCTACTTCTACAAATGCTTTGGCGCCAGGTGATGAAGCACGATAGAAAGTTCCTACCATTGGTGATTTAACCTGGTGGCCACGTGGAGCGCTAGCAACTTTTTCGCTTGGTAAAGCAGGTGTTGTATTTTCAGCTGGTTCGTTTTTAGCCTGCATTGGCATGTAGTTTGGGTTAGTCATAACTACAGTGCCTTGTTGTTGGCGACTAATACGTACCGATTCTTCACCTTCACGGATTTCAATCTCTGCAATACCAGATTCTTCTAACAGTTCAATTAATTTTTTTACTTTACGTATATCCATGATTTATTACTCGATTTTATTGTTTAAAAAGTTAATTGCAGCGGTTAATGCTAAGTCATAACCATCTGTGCCTAGACCTACAATGATGCCGTGCGCGATGTCGGACAAGTACGAAAATGCTCGGAATTGTTCACGCGCATACATATTAGAAATATGCACTTCAATAAATGGTAAGCGCACTGCTAATAGGGCATCACGTAATGCCAAGCTAGTGTGGGTAAATGCGGCAGCATTAATAATAAGGAATGAGAATTGATTTGCTTGTGCTTGCTGGATATATTCGATCAGTTCCTGCTCGGAATTCGTTTGCTTACAAACAACTGCAACCTGCTTATTTAGAGCATTGGTGATCAGAGTATCATTTAGCTGTTCTAATGTTACATGACCATATATACTTGGCTCTCGGCTGCCGAGTAAATTCAAATTTGGCCCATGTAGTACTAAAATTTTTCGCATTTGGTTCTCAGTCGATCAAGATAAGCGCAATTATTGCAAATTTCGCACCAGAAGTCTACATTTTAGCCGAAGATCGACACTTTTACCTAATATTTGCGTCTTGGGCGCTCGGTTCTATAGAATTAACTATGTTCCATGCATTTAAACCACCAGAAAAATCTTCCATTGCTCAGTCGGACAACCAAGGTAGTTATAGAGCTTATATCAAATCCAAGGTTGAAGGATTGGAGCTAGTGTATGCTGCGCTGGGGGATTTTGACCAGGCAAAAACCTATAATTTTAATGCGGTCAGTAACAAGTTAAATTTTTGCCGCTTTCTTGCCGAAGCCGAAAGCAGTAAAAGTGCTGAAGAATTAGATGAACAGCTCCCAGTGTTATCAAGTCTAATTTCCGAGTTCCAACATTTAGTTGATAATATATACCTAAATCCTGTTACCTGTAGCTATCGCTTGCTAGGTACTTTGGAAGAAGCGAAGTCACAAGCGACAGCAAATACAGCACAAAGCGATCGTTTGCATCTGGCGATTAAAATTTGTGAGCATAAAATTGTTTTTTTAAGCGCGCAAATAAAAATGTTACAATTGCAGATCTCGGACTTATTGGGGATTAAGTGGTTTGATTATACTGCCACGCTGCATTTAAAAAGTGAACGAAACAAACTTCAGCATTTCAGCACCTTTAGTTTCAAATATGAAGATGCCAAGTTTGGTTTAGAAATTGATCAAAATGGTGTGGCTGAGCCGATTGCGCCAGGTCAACAAAAAGAGTTTGAACAGTTAATTGAAGATTTGATCACTGTATGTGCAGAAAATCTAAGCTTGGATGAAAACCGTGGCACAGTGTTTGATAGAATGTTTATTATTCTTATAAAACGAGCACGCCATGATTTGGAAAAAAGCAAATTTAATTTTGCCGATTTTTTTCTTGCTTTGCAAAAAATTACTCAAGATATAGAAATTAAAGACTTGCTTAGCAGATATAATGATATAACCGAAGAGTTATATCATGGCAAAACTATACCAAGTTACGAATTGCTCAACGATTTAAATCAAAAATTAAAAGATGCCCAAAGAGTAAGTGACAATAAGCAAACAATAAAATTTAAAACCGCAGTCACTTTCTGTGAAAATCGTATAAAATTATTAAATGTACAGTTAGACTTAATACGTATAAAAATTATGCGTAAATTGCAGCTAAATTGGCGTCCGACTATACCGGAAACGCAACTATGTGCTACTGAGCAATTACTCTTAGATTACGACCGATTTATGATTTGTTATGCAGGAGATCAGTTCACAGTGGCAATAAAATCTTACTATAGCAGAGCATTTGTTGAAAGTTCAGCTACACCGCCGCCAGAAGAGCTACTACGCGGCTTGATCTATTTAGCTGATAATATTTCTCGCGCTGATCACAACATATTGATCGACTTGATTGCGCGTCGATGGGCGCGTCTGCCGATGCCTGGAGTGTAATTACTTCAGGCTTTGCATCAGATCTAACATTTGTGCTTGGTCTAATTCACCGATCACCCGCTTGTCATGGATTTCTTTACCATTAGGAGCAAAAAACAAAATCGCTGGTGGACCATAAACTTTGAGGCTTTGGATTAATTCTTGTTCAGCTGGGCTCATGGTGGTTAGATCAATGCGTAACAAATTGAAATCAACTAATTTTGCCATAACCGTAGGATCATGAAATACCGATTGCTCAATTCTTTGGCAATTTACGCACCAATCTGCATATACCTCAAGGATAGAAAATTTTCCATTTGCAGCGGATAACTGCTGGTCTAATTCTTGTTGGCTACTAATTTTAGTCCAATTTGGTCCGCTTTCCTGTTTGGAAGCAGACGATACTTGGAACAAATTGCATTTACGATTTAATCCACCAGCAATTAATACTGCGCCATAAATAGCCAGTAAAATACCAATCCCTTTTAATATTTGCGCGGAACGTTTACGACCAACAGATTCAAATGCTTTGAAGAATACCGCTGTACCGATGCATAATGCACCCCATAACATCAAAGTGATGTCGGTTGGTAAAATTCTTTGAATGATCCAAATCGCTAAACCTAATAATGCTATGCCGGTAATTGTTTTGACTAAATTCATCCATGGTCCTGCAGCAGGTAATATCATGTTACTTAACATCGCAACAATTATTAACGGCACACCCATGCCTAATCCCAAACAGAATAAAGTTAATGCGCCAACCGCTGCATTACCGTGTTGACTAATATAAGTTAAAACTCCAATTAGCGGGGCAGTAATACATGGTGAGACAATAAGTGCGGAGATAATTCCTAAAATAAATGCGCCAAACACAGAACCCTGTAATTGTTTTTGGCCCCAATGATGTAATTTTTTATTGAAGTGCGGCAAAGAGAAACGAATTAGATCGAATTGGGCCAAGGCTAGCAACACTACAAAACCAGTCATAACAATTAAAATTAATGGGCGTTGTAACCAGGCTTGTAAAGTTGCACCAATCAAACCAGCTCCCATTCCTGCAAGTGCATAGCTACCTGCCATGCCTATAACATAACTGCTGGATAATACTAATGCCTTATGCGAAGAAATTGGTTTGGGTCCAATAATTAAATTTACCACTAAAGGGATCATAGGTAATATACACGGTGAGAATGCAAGCAATAAACCCAAGCCAAAAAATATTAATAAGGTTAAAGGTAAAAAGCGATTTTTAATTGTATTGGCCAAGTGATCGGTTTCGGATTCACTAGCAAATTCGCTTAGATCAGTATCAGTAATCGTTACCGTGTGATTGTTATCAATGTGAATTAATTTATTTTCTGGCAGATAACAGAAGCCACCCTCAGCGCAGCCCTGGTAAGTTAACAACAGATCAGTATTCGCCGCCGCCGCACTTTTTGGCAATAGGATAACTAGAAGGTCAGAATATACTTCGTATTTTCCTAACACTGGATCGTTAATTTCATTTCCAATGGGTAGAGTGCTGAGCTCGAGTATGGAATGATTATTGGCATCTATTACTTTGATTTTATCCTTATATAAGTGGTGCTTGGGGGCTATGTCCCAACGCAGCTCGAGGCGCCCATCACTCAGAATTTGACCCTGCAGCTGAAATGGTTGCTCGAGTTGTTCGGTTTCTTGTGCCAGAGTAAGGCTAGGGATACTGACAAGGATGGTCAACCATAGGGCCAAAAGCGCAACTATTTTCTTAATACTTAGCATTTTACACTCTTTAAGTTAGCAGGCATATTTTTAATAATAGGACAGGTTTAGTAATTTAACAGTTCAGCCTTGACTATTATACCCTCGCCCATACATATTGTTCATGCTCTGAACTAATATAGAGCCCCGGATTTCAAATAAAGTAATTAAACTAAATAGAGTAGGAGAAGCACATGAGTAAGGTTAATATACGTCCGTTACACGATCGCGTAATAATCGAACGTATAGAAGAACGTACCACAGCTAGCGGAATAATTATTCCTGAAACTGCTGGTGATAAGCCACAACGTGGTCGAGTAACTGCAACCGGCCCAGGCAAATATGATAATGGTACCTTGCAAAAACTAGATGTGAAGATTGGTGATGAAGTATTGTTCGGTAAATATTCTGGTACCGAAGTTAAAGTGGATGGTAAAGATCTACTAGTAATGCGTGAAGAAGATATTATGGGAATTATTGAAGCTTAAATTTAAGAAGAAGGGTATTTATTATGGCTATAGC
>CAYPGU010000101.1:0-7188 GCA_964409995.1 uncultured Legionellaceae bacterium
GGCCATAGCTATAGTTATATTCAATCTCTGATTGCGGCTAATAAAGATTTTAATTTTGATCTGCATGTTTGGCTCGACCGCCGCGGGACGAGCTTATTAAATAGGCTAATGTGCACTACGCATAATTATTTTTATCGTTCGCTGCGTCGTTTACAAAAAGTTTTTCTATACAAAAAATTATTGCAACAACCAGGCACGATCTTTATTGGCACCACGGAATTGTTGGATCTACAAATACTCAGTCATTATGCAAACAAGCAAAAACCTCTCGCACAAGTGGTATTACATTTTCATCAATTCAAACAAACACAAAAAAAATTGGCGGCTTTGAAAAAAATTGCAGCACTAGGTCTGCCATTTAAAATTTTAACCCCGACGGATAAATTGCAAAGCGTTTTTAGTCAATTTGGTTTTAATTGCCAAGTTGTAGCCTGCCCTTCTTTTATCCCGGCACCCAAAGCAACCTTTGCTACGGCAAAATTTAATAAAATTTTATACGCTGGTGCGGCACGTAATGACAAAGGGTTCCCCAAAGTTGTGGAGCTGTTACAACACTTACGTGCACAGAAAAATTTCGTAAATTTTGAGATTCAGATTTCTGCCCCAAGCTCGCAACGTTATGATGCGCCCACTGAAAAGGCCCTGCAGTTATTACAACAAGTTTCGCGGCAAAACCTAGTATTGCATACCAAGACTTTAGCCAAAGAGCAATATATCTCTCTTTTCAATAATGCAATTTGTTTATTGATTTATGATCAACAAGAATATGCGGATAAATTTAGTGGTATTGCGCTAGATGCATTTTATGCTGGCTGTCCAATTATTACTGCCGCCAATACTTGGATGGGCGATACCGCGCAACGCTATAATGCCGGAATTGTTTTAAGTGATTACTCGAACCTGGCAATCGAGGAAGCGATTAAAAATATCGTGAGTGATTATCCTTTTTATCAAGCAAATGCCAAACGCGCTGCGGTTGAATTAGCCAAATTGCATGATCCAAAGAACACTTTAGTTGCAATACAGGGTTAAATGCAAAGATTTAAATCAGATCAAATTAGCTAAATTGCGCCAAACAACGTCAGGAGTAATTTCTTGCATACAAGCTGGTTGTACATTGGAAGGTTTTGCGTAATTACAAACACGAAGATCACAGGGCGCGCAGGCGAATTTTGAGGCAAGATTAATATTATTTTTTCCGACTGTACCTGATTGTTTAATATCAGTAGGACCATAGATTGCTACCATTGGCTTTGAAAGCGCTGCTGACAAGTGTGCAAAACCAGTATCTACCGCTACCACACCAATCGCACTATGCAAAACACTGGCGGCCTGGTTAATGGTTAGATGCGGTAAACGCACTACATTTGGACTATATGCTTCCAGACGTTGTGCGCGTAATTTTTGTTCGGGAGTTGCCCAGGTAACATGTACTGCATAATCATTTTTTGCTGCAATTTGCGCTAATTCTAGCCAGTACTTTTCTGGCCAATGTTTGGATTCCCAGGTAGTACCGTGTAAAAAAACTATATAAGGGCGTAGTACAATCTGTGGCTCTAAAACATTCTGCCACTTAACGCCATACTCAGCCACACTATTCGGGAATGGATAATTTAAAATCTTAGCAAATAATTGCCGCACTCGATCTACTGCATGCTGATCTTTACTCACTGCAACTTTATTATTATATAAAAAGCTGGCTGGTCTTTCCCATGCTGAATTACGATCCAGACCAGCTTTTACTTTGGCGCGCGCTAATCGAGCAATTGCTGCGCTTTTCATCAAGCCCTGCGCATCAATAACAAGATCAAATTTATTGTGCCGCATTTGTTTGATTGCAGCGAAAGTTTCTGACCATTTGCGCTTGCGTAGAGCAATCGGAATAATTTTTTCTACCGCTGGATGCCAATGCGCAATTTCTTGAAAGCCTTCTTCAACTACCCAGGTAAATTTAATCTCAGGTATAGCGCGCATAGCATCAGTCAATGCCGGCAGGGTATGGATCACATCACCCATTGAAGATAATTTCAGTAATAATACTCGCACTTAGGCTTCCTCTAAATTTTGTAAGGCAGCCATGACTCGTTCTGGTTTGATTAGATACATGCAGTTCAAATGATGTAGTGGACATTCCCGTTTAAAACATGGGCTGCAAGCTAATTTTTCCGTCATAATTTGCGCTTTTTGGCCAAGTGGTGGTGTAAAGTCAGGGCTAGTAGAACCATAAATAGCTACTAAAGGTTTATCTAAACTAGCTGCAATATGCAACAAACCAGAATCATTAGTTACAACCGCGCTTGATAAGGAAATCAAATCAATTGTTTCTAATAAATTAATTTTTGCGACAAAGCTTATTGTCTCATGTTTGATTTGACTTTGAATATTACTTATCACAAAGCTATCTTGTTGCGAGCCAAACAACCATACCTGCCAACCGGCAGCAATTTTTTGCCGTGCCACTTGCGCAAAATATTCTTCTGGCCAACGTTTAGCTGGACCATATGCAGCGCCTGGGCAAAGAGCTAAAACCGGTTTCGACATATCTAAACCAAATTTATTAATTACTTGTGTTACAGCATAGGATGGGGATAAAAGTTTTGGCGTTGGTAGTGTCGTAGGTAGCTCTTGATTTTTCGGCAAACCTAAGGCCGCATAACGTTGCACCATTTTTGGCAAAGCTTTCTTGTTTAAATAACGCACATCATTTAATAATCCCCAACGCATCTCGCCCAACCAGCCAGTACGCACCGGAATACGCGCGAAGAAAGGAATTAATGCTGACTTCCAGCTATTGGTTAAAACAATCGCCTGGTCATAATTCTGTGCAGCAACATCTTTGGCAATTTTGATGCGGGTTTTTAGATCTAATTTAGAATGTTTGATCGGTAAGCAAATGCTATTAGCTATTTCAGGCATGCGTGGTATAACTGGTTGGCTCCACTCTGGCGCTAGAATATCAATTTGCGCACTTGGTTGGTTTTGCTTAATTAATTTAAACAAAGACTGGGCCATTACCATGTCGCCAACCCATGACGGACCTATAATTAAGATTTTTTTATTCATCGATGGAAATATAATGCGTTGAGCAATAAGGACACACAGCTTCATTTGAAGCATCAATTGCTAGGTAAACTTTTGGGTGCATATTCCACAAAGTCATGTTCGGAAGTGGGCAAGACAAGGGTATGGTCTTGTTAACTTGCACTGCAACCCTAACCCGATCATTAAAATTTTTACCCGTTTGCGCTTCTAAACTAGACATTTCGTCACTCTCTTAGGCCATATCAATGACCTATTATAGCTAAATTTCACATAAAATCGATGTTTTTTTGCATTGTTACATAACTATCTTAGTTAAAAACTATACTAAGTTATAGAATACCATGCAGGACTTATGACCTATGGCTAGATCACTTCATGAAAAGGTCGAAGCAATTCGAGCAGATTTTATTCGCTCGCTGCCTCAGCGCATCGATACAATTACAAGTTTAACAGACCAGATAGTTAGTCTGCCTTGGGATGCAGCGATAGCCAAGAATTTGATGTACGAATTACATAATCTGCGCGGGTTCAGCGGTAGCCATGGCTTGATGATTGTTAATGAATTATCAGGTAAAGCTGAAAATTTGATTGAAATATTAAGGCAAGCTGATACTGAATTAACCCCTTTAAATAAAACTGAGTTAAAAAATATAATCACGCATTTAATTAAGCGAATGCATTTTGTGCATGAAGATTTAGAACAACGGCAAAAGAATGAAGTATTGCCAAAGCAAGTTGTAATATCAAATAAAGCGCCCTTAATTATGATCGTTGACGATGATCAAAATTTTTGTGCAACTATTGCTCTGCAACTAGAAAATCTTGGCTATCGCACTAAGACTGTCTATAAGCTTGAGGATATTAAACAATGTCTTAATACATATAAGCCACAAGCAATATTTATGGATATAATTTTTAATGGTAAACGCGATGCTGGCACACAAATGATAAAAGAGCTACGTGATGCTGAGGAAATAAATTGTCCAATTATTTACATGTCTGCGCGTGATGATATTAATGCAAGATTGGATGCAGTACGTAGTGGCAGTGTAGCTTTTTTAAGCAAAGCCTTCAGCCTCGGCGATTTAAAAAATATGCTAGACTTCATCGTGCCTGTGCAAAGAAACTCCACTTTCAAAGTGCTCATAATTGATGATGATAAAAATTCGGCTGAATATTGTGCAGCTATTTTAGAGCATTCTAATATTCATGTATGCTGCCTAGACAAACCAGAGAATGTGTTTGAATATATTATGAACTTTGACCCAGATGTAATCTTGTTAGATATGTATATGCCTGAAATTAGTGGTTTCGAATTAGCATCCATCATACGCCAGCATCAAAATTTCGAATCAATTCCAATTGTAATTATGTCCGGTGAGACTGATATCAATAAACAATTCAAAATGCGTAGCGCTGGAGCAGATGATTTTATTTTAAAACCATTTAAGCCACACCATTTGGTTGATACGGTATTAAATAGAATTCAACGCTCAAGACAAACCAAGCGTTTAATTTATACCGATGGATTAACCAGTTTAATGATCTTCCCAAAAGTTAAAGAACAAATTTTGACATTAATGGAGTCATGCGCTCGTTATGATTTAGACTTCACTTTGGCTTTGATCGATCTCGACCATTTCAAAACTATTAATGACAAGTATGGACATTTGGCCGGTGATCAAGTCTTGCGCGAATTTTCTGATTTTCTACTCTCTAGAGTCAGAAAAAGCGATTTAGTTACTCGTTATGGTGGCGAAGAGTTCGCTATTGTTTTTCCATATACTAGCGCAGAAAATGCAGTGCGCGCATTGAATTCTTTGCGCGATAGCTTTTCTCAACGCCCGATGCATTCCGGGGCAAACGAATTCCTCGTCACTTTTAGCGCTGGCATTGCAAGCATTTCAAAGCATCAAGATCTGGAGTCTCTGATTGGTGCAGCAGATCAAGCCTTATATAAGGCAAAAGAACTAGGCCGCAACCGCATCGAACTCGATTAAGACGGCTCAACTTTCAAGACCACACCATCAACCGAGACAATTTTTACTAAGGTACCAACTGGCAAATCTGGTCCTTCGATACGCCAGAATGAATCATCAATATGTATTCTGCCACGACCATTTACTATCGGTTCTTGCAATGTCGCGGTTCTGCCTATGTACTGTTGGTTGCGTCGATTTAAAAATGGTAGATCAGAATCGCTCTGCCTATGTTTAAGATGCATGTTCCAAAGCAATATGCTAACTAACGCTTGTAGAGCAAAGATGATAAACTGAAACTCCCAACTCAAAGTTGGGTAGAACGTTACGATCAAACCAACAGTGGCGGCACTGAGACCCATCCATAATAGAAAGAAGTTGACGCCCAACAATACTTCCAGAATAACTAAAATTACCGCAAATCCGAACCAATACCATTGGTCGATAGTTTGCAACAATAATATAAATTTTTGCATGTTATTTCCCTGTATTTTCCTTGGCAAATATTTGTTTAGCTATTTCACCTATACCAGCTAAAGAACCAATTACACTAGTTGCTTCAATTGGTAATATTAAAGTCTTTTGATTTGGTGACTTGCCGATTTCTTCCAAAGCTGTGATATATTTTTGTGCCACAAAGTAATTAATAGCTTGCAAGTTGCCTTTTGAAATTGCATCTGATACTAGTTGTGTCGCCTGCGCTTCTGCTTCAGCTAAACGAATCCGTGCTTCTGCTTGACGATAAGAAGCTTCCCTCTCACCTTCTGCGCGTAGAATTTGTGATTGTTTATCACCTTCTGCTTCCAATATAACTGCGCGTTTGACACGCTCCGCTTTCATTTGTGCAGCCATTGATTCAACTAGATCTTTGGGTGGCGAAATATCTTTGATTTCAATCCGCGTTACTTTAACACCCCATGGAGTAGTTGCTTCATCAATTACCATTAATAGTTTGGAATTAATTTGATCACGTTGCGATAACATTTCGTCTAAATCAAGAGAGCCTAACACAGTACGAATATTAGTAATCGTTAAATTACGAATCGCACGAATTAAATCATTCACTTCATATGCTGCTCGCGCTGCATCAATTAGTTGAAAAAATACCACACCATCCACTGTAACCATCGCATTATCACGACTAATAACACCTTGCGAGTCGATATCTAATACTTGTTCCATCATAATTAATTTATGACCAACACGATCCATAATAGGGACAATTAATGATAATCCTGGACGTAAAGTTGTTATGTATTTACCAAAGCGTTCTACAGTCCATTCTTGGCCTTGCGGAACCTGTTTAACTGCGCTAAATACAAGGACGATCGCAAGCCCTACAAATAACATCACGACACTTGCAAATGCTTCCATCTTTTCCTCCATTATTTTTTGTAATATATATAAATTGTTTCAAATATCCTACCAGTAAATTTACTTAATTCATAGGTACTAAGTTTTGATCAGATGCTATACTTTCAACATAACCGCATAACTCGAGTTAGCCTAAATGAACAAGAACAATTCGTTAGTCAAAAAACTAATAATTTTGGTGCTTTTTTGCTGCCTAATATTCTTAGCAATTTATTTGATAAAGCCGACCATTACTGATAACAAACCTTTTATCGTAGAAGACAGCAATTTAGCGCGCAATACTGGCACACGTTCATTTGCATCTGCAGTCAAGAATTCTGCACCCGCCGTGGTTTGCATTCAAACTGCGCGCAGTGAAAAAAATCAAGATACTTTGGGTTCAGGAATAATTTTCGATGCTGCCGGTCATATCTTAACTAATTATCATGTCATAAAAGATGCGCAAGAGATAATCGTTAAATTAGCTGATGGCCGCAGCAGTCTTGCAAATATTGTTGGGACTGATGCAGACACTGATTTGGCTGTGTTACAAATTGGACTAGATGATTTACCAGTAATTAAATTTGGTAATTCTAATGCGCTACAAGTCGGTGACGTTGTATTAGCTATTGGCAATCCATTGGGCCTAAATAATACTGTTACCCAAGGTATTGTTAGTGCTATTGGATCAATCTCCGAACAAAAAAATATAACCGATGGTCTGGATAATATTATTCAAACTGACGCAGCAATCAATCTAGGTAATTCTGGCGGCGCCTTAGTTGATACCTACGGTAATTTAATTGGGATTAAT
>CAYPGU010000102.1:0-7164 GCA_964409995.1 uncultured Legionellaceae bacterium
GCGGACAACCGTCAATAATACAGCCAATCGCTGGGCCATGACTTTCGCCAAAGGTCGTTACGCGGAATAATTGTCCAATGCTATTACCCGCCATGGTGATAACCTGGACTGATCACGAGCACATCAAAACCACGTATGGTTGGGCTATCAATAAAACGTCTTAAGTATACCGGTAAAGTTTCTTGTACTACAATTTGCTTTTCAGAAGTGGCGTGATAAAAAATAATATCGTTTTGCATGCGATCTTTAAATGCAAAACCTAAATGTGAAATATTTAAATGTGTGCCGATTCGACCGGTCAAATCCCAGTTTGGACGCACAATATTTACAATCGAGTAATCTGGAAACAAATTAATAAAATGCTGCGTGCTATTTAAAAATTCGTTTGATTCTATGTATGGTATATTTGATGTGATTGGTTGCAATTTTGCAGTCTGTTCAGGACTAATTTCACTGCTGGACATGATTGGATGATGCTGAACCCAAGCAAGTTTATCTATCAATGCCACAGCATTTTTATAATTTGGGCTTAGTGATGTTGTGATATCTTCAACCATAAATTTGTTATTTGGAATCCAATCGCAACACATAAAATGATTCCGCGAGATAAAATTAGCCGTACCGCTGGCATAATGTATAGAACGTAAGATAGATTCAAATTCGCCGATGAATAGTTCTAAATTTGAAATTGGCCGCGTCTTAGCTAAAGCCAATACTACTTCTACAAAGGTCACACAATCCAAGACTTTAAGCTGATAATTGAAATCGTCGAGTGACTCCAAAGATGTGCCATCTTGCCAGGGGCCATATGCGGTGCCAAGAAAATGTTTGCACAATTGTTGCAATCGTTGCTGTAAAGGATGTTCGGCTAAATCCAAACAAATTTTTTGCAGCTCGATTAATTGTTCCTTCATAATTTAATATCTTTTAGATCATTTGCAGTTAACAAAAACACCCCTTCACCGCCATGTTCAAATTCTAACCAAGTAAAAGGAGTATTAGGATATTTCTCAGCTAGTGTAGGCCAACTATAACCAACTTCAACGATTAATAATCCTTGTGGATTTAAATAATTAGCCGCTTCTCGAAGAAGCTTGATTGTTAATTCTAAACCATCTGTGCCACTTGCCAAGGCTAAAACTGGCTCGTGTCTATATTCCTCTGGTAAATCTGCCATTTCATCTTCATCAACGTAAGGCGGATTGCTAATTATAATATCATATTTGCGGGTTGACAGCGCAGCAAATAGATCGGACTCAATTGCCTGCACACGCTTTTCACAGTGATGTAAGGCTATATTTTTGCGCGCAACTCGCAAGGCTGCTGCGGAGATATCTACAGCGTCTACTTGTGCTGCTGGAAATTGTTTAGCCGTGTAAATGGCTATACAGCCACTACCGGTACACATATCAAGTATGTGTTTTGGCTGCATCTTACCTAACCAAGGTTGAAAATGATTGGCGATTAATTCGGCAATCGGTGAGCGTGGAATTATCACATCTCTATTAACATAATAACGCTCGCCAGCAAACCATGCTTCATTGGTTAAATATGGTACCGGAATTCTTTCGGCCACACGGCGTTGCACTAAATCAATTAGCTGTTGGCACTGTTGCAGGGTGAGATTTTGCTCTGGGATGGTTCCGTCTGCTTCTATGCTAGGCTGTATAACGTACAAAGCTAACATCAGTGCTTCATCTGATGGATTGTCTGTGCCATGGCCATAATATATATCATGGCTGCCAAAATACTCTTCCGCCCAATTTAGGAATTCGCCTAAGGTTTTGAATTCTTGCAGGATGTTCACCATTAAAGATTAATTTGCCCTATTCTACTATTATTTCATAAAATTCAAAAACCATGTTATATAAAAATTCAGTCAATTATCAAAACAATATACGTAATTAATATATAATAAATATTATTCTGTCCATTATAGGAAAGTTGCGTGCCAAGTAGAAGAAATGAATTTCAAATCTGCAGAAATCTAAGTTTTAGTGGAAACCTACATTCAGTAGAAATTAGTCTTCCCATACCTACTGACCAAGAGAATTTATCAAAAATTAAAGATATATTTGCCTTTTTACTGCATAATATTGTATTTAGAGCAGGTCTTGCTCCCAAAGATGCTAGACAACCTAATTATAGGAGTAAAGAACCTCAGTTTTCTGAGATTCCGCTTGAAGCAGTTGACCTAATAATTAATAAATTGAAAGCCTTAAACCCAAAAAGGGAAGCGCTATTTCCCATAAAAGAACCACTAGTAGTCGCAGCCCAACAGTTGAAAAATGATTTGGTGCACAATAGACAGCATATGCTGGAAGATAAAGCTGGTGAGCAACTGACTTTCGGCTTTGATTTACAACGCTATTCAAGCAGTCCAAATAGCATCTCTACATTCGATTCAGAACTTGAAGATAAATCTGAGCAAGAACAGGTGGCAACAGTTATATATCCACTAATTGAAACCTTTTATACATTGATGTTTGACGAAAAAAGTGGCGTAACTTTAATTCAGGCTGGCGCTGAAATAGTATTTAGCTTCAGCATAGAAAATGATTCTAATCCTATGCAACTAATCTTCTACATACGTATTGGTGAATACTCTGCGCATTATGATCTACCAGGGAAAGTACTTGAGCTGACGGCTAAATGTATGCTTGATTTACATAATCTGATCAAAGATTCGAACAGTCCTCTTGCTAAAGATTATAATTTTGGCACCGAGCTAGGTATATTAGAATTTTCATTCTTCAAAGAGGATAATCAACTAATGATGGCCATAAATCGTAAGATTGATAACAATCCAATTCCTGTTGCAAATTTATCATCCCCAGTGAATTTGAGGCAAAATAAACGCCCTAGACACGAACCATGATAGAAAGCGGCTTCCCTGCCGCTAGAATTACTTTTTATGCAAACAATCCTGGGCCATATGATTTTAATTCTGCAACAAAAACATTGTCTGCTACGTTAGCCAATTCAACACTCTTGCACAAGAAATCTAATGCTTGTTGGATTAATTGATTTATTTTTGCATCGCGATCTTTATCTAATCCAGATGCAGCTTGAGTATCTAGATCTAAGCGGTGTACAACACCATTTTCAAACAAAGACGCATGTTCAATTAAAGCTGTTTCATGTCGCTCTGTTTCTTTGGCACGCGGACCTTTACCTGTGGCATCATCTTTCAAATATTCAAACATATTTAGTTTGTCTGCATCACGCTTTTTTGCTTCTGGATCAACTTGAGCACGTGAGTTGATTCGATTCCATAATGCTATTCCATTTGAGCATTGCACATAAAGCAAAGCATGTATTATACCTTGTTCATGTTCTGCCAGGATAGATTCTTTAAAACATTTTAGATTAGCAATTATATTGCCTTCACGAATAACGATGTCAACATTAGAATCAGCCAATGCTTGGGTTGTTAAACGCACCATTTCTGCGTATATTTCCGCACTAGATGGTTTTTTGCCAGTTTCAGCTTCCATTTGTTGGCCAATAAGATCTTTATCTAAATTCTTAATACTAATTCCCGCTTGAGCTAAAATTGGATTTAATTTAGATAATAGTGTTGTTTTGCCTGCTCCGGCTAAACCACCGAAGTCGATAACTAATTTTTTGGCATCTTTAGTTTGCAAAGATTTGGCTAGATCTGTTGCGGCAGCCAGGGTTTTTAATTCCGAAAACATAAGGTATATCCCCTTAAAGTTTAATACGTTAACTTAATAATATCTTTACTCGCGTGAGCAGATATACTGCCAAAGTCTTGGGGTTAATACAACTAAGCCCAGGCTCAATTACGCATTTTTGACCCTAGATCTAGGTTTCTGTTCCTTGTCTTCTTCACTATATTGCTGTAACAGTTCTTCGCTCATGACCAAGGCTCTTTTACTTGCCTCGATTGATACTCCCAACACTGCACCAATTAGTGGCGCCTGCGGCTGAGCAGATTTCTGCGCCATAGCGGCACCACTACCAGCAGCTTTGGCAATGTCGGAAAATTTCATAATATGTGGATTAGCTGCCATTGCTTGGCAGAGTTCTTTGAGAGTGTCCATGCTGTACTCCTAGGCTTTTGATAGGAGTAAGGGTATGGGTTTTAGAGTGGGCGTTGTATCGCTAAGTTCGTGGATCGAGGCTACTGCAATTTAATTATACCAACCTTGTATTAACCACAAGCAAATCTTTCTGTTCTGGTGAATCAGCAAATGCTTGTATTATTTTATCTGCAGCACCAATTTTTGAAATGCCATTATAATTGAAATGCTCTTTCAAAAAGTTATGCCAATACAAAAGTGGTTCTTCCTTGGTACCAAGAACTACTTTTTGCCATGCTTGTTGCTCCTCACTGCGCACAGCATCTTTCATAAACCAAGCACAAGGCAAACCATCTGTGTTTTGCCCCCACAAAATTAACGTATCAGATTTTGGATAGTATGTTGAGTCATACGAAGCAGGTTCTGTATCTGCATGTTCATCAGAAGAAAAGCCTCCAGAAGAACTAAATGTGAATGTTCCAGCTGGTCTAAAGGTTGCAATCTTTTCTAAAAAAATATCACTTGGTAATTCTACTACTTTGGCTCTATTAATTCCCTCAGGTAAATATGCAGATGCTTGCGTCGGCGTTAAACCAAGAACTAGAAATTGCATGTCTGAATTAGGCATATTTGCAGGTTTAGCAACTTGTTGTGGACCTTGATCTTTGAAAATGCTCGAATGTGATATATGCCACGCTGCAGCAGTTTCCCCAGTAGTATCGACCCCAACTACGTATGGGCATGCATTATGTTTGTGTGTAAGCAGTGCTGGGTGAGGTGGTGGTGATTCTGGATTTGCAGGCGCCGTTGAAATTTCTTCAACATCAGGATTAGAATGAGCAAATTTTCTGTCAAGCATTAATACACTATCTTTTTCTGCTGCAGCAGGAGATAGAACTGTGATTTTCGGGCCTCCTTTACCTTGAGCAAATTTTGCTTCTACGTGCATCTGAATCAGCATACTTGCAGCTGTTGGAGGCATACGTTCTCTAGATATTCTATCTAGAAAATACTGAACTATTTCATTAGATACCTTGCGCTCTAATTCACAAGCCGCGGCTTCGTCATTGCTTAATTTAGATTTTTGTGGTTCTACAAGGAAATGTTCAGAGGCTCTATTTTGAAAACTCGCAAGACTAGCTAGTGCAGCCCAGTCCCCTAAAGTGACATCATTAATTTGTCTTACCTGCTCATCTTCATGGTGAGATAGCGCCCTGCTTATATCACCAAACTTTAAATGGAGCGAAATTACCACTTCGTAGAATTCATCTAGTGTCATCAAAGTCTGCCTATTCTAAACTACTGATGTATCTTATATACATAGCATATATATACGATTTAATCTAAGACAGACTGTACAGAAAACCAGACTTATTCATACATTGATAATCTAATAATGGAATATTGAGTAGAGCTATGCAGCCTTCATAAACTCTGCATTGCTCGTTGTAATCTCATGGTAAAAATCTTCCGGCAATTCATACAACCATGCTTGCTTGGCATTATTAAAATCTTTAACTTTGGTTTGAATATCTTCAGGCGCACCTTGCGCAGCGATTGCAGAAACTTTGGCTAAAACTTTATCGTGCTGTTTGATTATGTTAAGTGCAATTGTAACACCAGTAAATGATTCTAATTTTGCTTGCACAGCACTTTGCCAATCAATAGTCGTAGTGTTGGCTGGTATCACATCAATAAATTCTAATTCCGCAACCGTGAACGGCAAAGTATTTACTGCATCTAGATCCAAAGTACGACCTTTCTTGGGTTTTAATGTACTGAGCGTAAAATCTTCTTGTTGACTATTAGCACGAGAAATTACCACTTTATCTGCTTTTGGTTGCAGCACAGACAAAGCCTTAATTTGATCTGTATCGATGATTCCTAACAATGGTTGTTCAACCCAATCACCAAAATCCAAACTAAATGGCAAGGTGCCTTGCACTAACCAGGTTTGCGGATCATCAACTTTGCGCACACAAATGAATTCTTGATATTCTTCACCAGTAGTTAATCCCTCATGTATGCCAATCAATACTTTAGCCAGCGTGTTCTGTTGATCGTCAAGAATAGTTATTTGCGTAGTATCCGCATCTGCTTTAGATATGTCTTCCACGCCAAGTTGTTTGTAGTATTCTGGATTGGTAGTTTTGGGCTCGATGATTTCCAGATCCGCCAAAGCAAAAATTAGCTCTTCGACCTTTTCACGTAAGACTGGGAAATTGCCATGTTCAACAATCTGCCAACTATCGGTGCCGCGGGCAATTGTTACCGTGTGCTTATCGTTTTCCAGAATAATTTGCGAAATTTGCGCATGATTCTTTAATAAATTCGGCAAAAATAAACCATATTTATTCTTTGAGCTTGCCTCTTTCCAAACAAAATATCCAACCGTTAAAGCACAAAGTCCACATAGAACAATTAATACTTTTAGCGTTTTACTACTGAGCATGCCGCTCTCCTACTACTTATCTCGCGCTGAATCTGCCAGCCCCACATCATTAGGCCACCCATAATTATCATTAGCGGGATGAAACCAATCGAGAAGAATTTTACTTTAAATTCTACTGTCTCGATATCAGAATTTAACTTACGGCGCACTTCACGTAATTCGCGACGTGTATTAACCAACTCTTGACGGAAAGCGTCCTGTTCTTGTTTTTGTTGCACATTGAGTAAAGTTGTATTGCCATCGCCTTCACCCTTCTTGCCCTCTAGCTCCTGCAATTTACGCTGGGCATATTCCAACTTCTGTTGCAAGGCAACTTCTGATTCACGATATTTATCTTGTGATTTAAGTTCTAAGGCACGTAAAGTTTCAAATGGGCGCACAAAGCTACCACGATTACGAATACTAATTAGAGCACTACTGCCAGATAAATTGTCGAGTGCGCTTAAGACAAAATTGCCATTGCTAGCAGTCGGCGTCGCATATTCTTGCCCCATAGCATTTTGGAATGTAATCCAGAAATGATCGTGCAACATATCAGCATCGGCAACGACTATTATATTCGCATTTTCTGCCTCAGCATTACTGAACGGACTCTTGATTTTACCTGCAACGCGTGCTGCCACAGTAGCCACACCAGTTGCTTGGTAATTATCTAAGAACTCACCG
>CAYPGU010000103.1:0-6933 GCA_964409995.1 uncultured Legionellaceae bacterium
TCACGCTATGGCATGATTGCTTATGCTTCTAGTTTGGATCAAGGTGGCCCAATGGCTGCTAGTGCTGAAGATTGCGCTACTTTATTGCAGACCATGGCTGGTTTTGATCCAAAAGATTCAACATCTGCTGACCGAGCAGTTCCAAATTATGCAAGCAGTTTAAATGATTCGATCAAAGGTTTACGGATCGGCATTCCGGCAGAATATTTTTCTGATCAATTAGATCCAAAAATTGCGCAAGTTGTGGAAAATGCGATTAAAGAATTAGAGAAGTTGGGTGCGACAACCAAAAAAATATCTTTGCCTAATTCGCATTTATCTGTGCCAACATATTATATCGTGGCGCCGGCAGAATGTTCCTCCAATTTGGCACGTTTTGATGGTGTCCGGTTTGGTTATCGTTGTAAGGACCCGGTAGATTTAGAAGATTTTTATTGCCGCAACCGTGGCGAAGGATTTGGCGCCGAAGTAAAACGCCGTATTTTGATTGGTACTTATGTATTATCTTCAGGTTACTATGATGCATATTATGTTAAAGCACAGAAAGTTCGCCATTTAATTGCGGATGATTTTGTGCAAGCATTCAAAGAAGTTGATGTAATTGTCTGCCCTACTACACCAGAAGTAGCCTTTAAAATTGGTGCCAAAACAACCGACCCTATCGCTATGTATTTGAATGATATTTATACCACGAGTGTAAATCTAGCTGGTCTGCCGGGCTTATCGATGCCGGGTGGCTTTGTAGATAATCTACCAGTTGGGATTCAGTTAATTGGCAATTATTTCGAAGAAGCCAAAATTCTAAATGTGGCGCATCAATTTCAAAAAGTTACCAACTGGCACACACAAATACCAGCAGAATTTGCTTAAGAGGTTAGAATAATGGAGTGGGAATCAGTAATCGGTTTAGAAGTACACGTACAACTAAATACTAAATCAAAAATTTTCTCTGGCGCATCAACCGCGTATGGAGCAGAACCAAATACCCAAGCGTGCGCTATCGACTTAGGTATGCCAGGAGTATTGCCAGTTTTAAATAGCGAAGCTGTACGCATGGCAGTAAAATTTGGTTTAGCTATTAAAGCCCAAATCGCCGCGCACTCTAGATTTGATCGTAAAAATTATTTTTACCCTGATTTGCCCAAAGGCTACCAGATCAGCCAATTCTCCGATCCAATTGTGGGACGTGGATCTTTAACCTTTGAATTGGAAGATGGTAGCAGTAAAACTATTAATATTACGCGCGCACATCTAGAAGAAGATGCGGGTAAATCTTTACATGAGGAATTTCGCAATATGACTGGCATCGATTTAAATCGTGCCGGTGTGGGATTATTAGAAATAGTTTCCGAACCAGAACTGCGTAGTGCAGCTGAGGCGGTGGCTTATCTAAAAACTCTGCACTCCTTAGTTAAATATATCGATATTTGCGATGGTAATATGCAAGAAGGATCATTTCGTTGCGATGCTAACGTATCCGTGCGACCAAAAGGTCAGAAAGAATTTGGCACCCGCGCGGAAATCAAAAACGTTAACTCTTTCAAATTTGTTGAAAAAGCCATCAATTTTGAAATTGCACGCCAAATTGAAATTCTCGAGTCTGGTGGCAAAGTGATTCAAGAAACGCGTTTGTATGATTCAGTTAAAGGCGATACTCGCTCCATGCGTAGCAAAGAAGATGCCAATGACTATCGGTACTTCCCTGATCCAGATCTACTACCTTTAGAAATATCGGCAGCCTTTATTGAGGATGTACAACGTACTTTGCCAGAGTTGCCAGAAGCCAAATTGCACAGATTTATGACTGAATACTCTTTATCTGATTATGAAGCCAAAATCTTAACTGCTAGCCGTGCCTTAGCTGATTTTTATGAAGCAGCGGTTAAGCATACAGGAATTAAAAACGCTAAGCTGACGGCTAATTTAACGATCGGCGAATTAAATGCCGCGCTAAACCGTGCTGGATTGGAAATCGAACAAGCACCGATAACCGCTCAACAATTAGGTTCATTAGTAGCACGTATTGCAGATAATACTATTTCCGGCAAAATAGCCAAAACTGTATTCGAGCAAATGTGGGAATCTAAACAAGATCCTGATGTAATTATCGAACAACAAGGTCTCAAACAAGTTACCGATAGTGGTGCGATTGAAATAATAGTTGATGATATTTTGGCAAAAAATCAGCAGCAACTTGCCGAGTATCGCAGCGGTAAGGAACAGTTGTTCGGTTTCTTTGTTGGGCAAGTTATGAAAGCTAGTCAAGGGAAAGCTAATCCGGAACAGGTGAATAAGTTGTTACAAGAGAAATTAAAGGGATAATAAAAAGATTCATGATTTAGGAGTAGTAAATACCATATACAGGTACAAGCTTATGCCAACGAATTTCTAATTGTATGGGTACTTTTTTATAATATTGATTATTAATAAAAGGCGTGCTGCACAATCACTATATATGTGTATATTAACACGGATTTAGTGTACCCACAACTATAAATAGCTCTGTGCCTTTTTGTTATGTTAAATTGATCTTAAAGGCATAATTATGAGTTAATGTACTATAATAAATGATAGAAATATATATGTATTTTTATTGATTATGAATATAAAAAAAATAACTGCTTTTTCACTTATTGAATTAATGGTAGTAATTGCTGTGGTTGGGGTGTTGGCTACTATAGCAGCGCCAGCATACCAAAATTATATATTTCGGGCCAGACTCGCATCAACTGTGCCAGTAATAAACGACTTAGTGCAAAGATCGATCGAATATGCAAGTATTAACGGCCGTTTTGGTGACGCCTATGATTTAGGTTTAAGCGATGGTATTGGTATTGGTGGGACCCATTCAGTAGATAACCCTTCTGTGCTAAGTCCATATTTTGCAAACCCCATGCCTGGCAACTCTTTTATTATTGCTGATACTGGAGTGGGATCTTGCGGTGAAACAGGCGTTGTCTGGGGTTATTTTAATGCCGCTGCGTTTGGATTGCCTCCTTCAGCAGATCAATTCTTGATAGATCTTTATGGCAATACTTCTTGGGGATTATTTCAATGCGATTTCTGGCATTATGAAGGTGTTATCAATAAGGATTGCTGGTATTCGTACTATGATCCCAATGATCCAACCGGCACGAATTATGGGACAGAAAATTTAATACCTGGTTGGCATAATGCATGTATAGATTCAATTTGTAACGACCTCAACCCAGAGATTGCCTCGTTTATCGATACATCAACTTATTATCAGGCTACTTGCCAGTAGAGCAACACGGTCTCAAGAAATTAATTAAGGGCAGGTAGTGTTTATGTTGGGGACCTGTGCACCTGGAATTAATGGGTTGATCCAGATACTTCCAGGTAGCAAATCAATCGCTTCTTGATTTCCACCACCATATATTAACGTGTAATATGAGTATTTTCGCAGAATACCATTCTCCTGCCAAAATCTAACCACTAATTGCAACGCACCGCAACAATCAACAGAACTACCATTAGGTATTCCTGTTGCTACACCACTTAGACCAATAAAAACAAGGCCTGATTGCCCGCAAGTATCGCCATAAACCCCGAGTACATTTTCTGCGTCTTGCCTTAGATATGGAAAGAAATCTCCAAGCTCTTGCGAGTCAACCTCTATGTCGCCCGGAACAGTGGAAAAACCTAGCTCATGCGCATCAGGGAAATGGCCGTTAACCTGAGCAAAATGAATAGCGCGATCCGCTATTGAGTGCAAAACATTTCCTGCAGAAGTTATCTTAGATCGGTAAGAATAAGTTGAGTAAACTGAAGTTGCAACTACAGAGAGAACAGCAATTATTGCAATTACAACCATAAGTTCAATTAAAGAAAAACTTTTTATCAACATATACTTTCTTTATCTTACTAATTTATAATTATAATACATTCTACCTCAGTGTATTTACACTTCAGCATACCTGATTTAGTTATTTTGATATACAGTTAAATGATTTAAGTTACTGATAATAACCGTAAAAATTCCAATACACCCCAACCGCACCCCAGATTGCATTACCAAACATCTTCGGGCTTGTATTAGGATTGGTGCCGTCTACATCAATTGAATTCAAAGTCTGATAACCGATTAGAGCTCGCACTCCTATGCGCGGCATTAGCAGGGCTTGGAGACCAGCGTTGATTCTAAAAGTAGTTGTAGTTCTCCCATTAATATTAACCAAAGCTTGTTGGACAGGATCATTAATATTTACAGGAGATGGGAAAAATTTAATTGTTTGACGCACCCAGCCAACTCCAATACCAAGTTTACCTTCAATACATTGGGCTAATTTTTTATGCGCATACACGTCAATATATGTATCTTTTAAACGTACTTTACCAACAATAGTTTGCGCTAGGATTGAATTAGCACCAAATGCAGTTTCACCTGGATTTAACACTAATGAGCGTGGTTTACTATCAGTCCAATTATAACCTAGCTCAAAAGCAAAAGTTTTGGTCGCGCGATAAGCTAAATAGAATTGTGCGCCTATTTTGTTTGGATAGGTAATCTTGTTCCAGGAATTACCAATTTTGGCATATTGATCAGTTACATCAAAGCCAAGCGTAAATAGGTTTCTACCCTGCATTGTTTCATAGCTTTTTGCTGCTGCATTAGAGCTTAATGCTAACAATCCGCAAAAACATAAATACTTAAATACTTTCATGTATATAAATCCCATCAGAATCTAGCTACAAAGCCGATTGCAGCAGTCCAACTGTTTTGAAAAGGTCTGATTTTACCACGTACACCGGTTGAATCTGTCATCGCCGCGCGATACATATTGGTAAATTCCCAGCCTAATGTAGCACGAATGCCAAAATTTTGAATCAAAAAATACTGCAAACTAAAACTAACCCGTGGAATCAATTGATAGTTGTGTTCAGGATTTAAATTATAACTTGTAGTACTTCCTGTGGTAACGATTCCGGTCATATAAGCTTGCATCAAAGCAAAACCTAAACCACCAACAGCTTCAAATCTTTTTGTGATTTCATAATATCCAGTAACATCAAAATTTAAGGCGCGAATTTTATTTGTAATATGACTGCTAGTTCCAGCAGGTTGCGTACCATTTAAAAAAATTTGATTATTATAGAAAACATAATCATTAGTTATTTTATTTGACTGTTCCCAACCTAAACTCAAACCAACATCATTTGTAAATCTATGTGCGGCATAAATCTCACCACCATTATAATGTTCACCGATCACTGGTTTAAAAGCATATCCGCCAGCATTTCTGCCGGGCATGCGAAGATATTTGTAATCGATACCAACATAATTCATCGCTATACCGGGTAAACTAATACACATTAAGCTAATGAGCGCCAACCATTTCTTTAGCAAATTAGAACATGTAAAACACACCAATATTCACCCCTAATGTCTGATTAAAAGCATATTTGCTTATTGCTGGAAAGAAAGATTCAGCATTATTGAGATTTAATTTCATATTTTGCGTATTGATCCACATAATTCTGCCGCGTGCACCCCAATGTGTTTCAACATATTCAAAGCCACCACCCATACGCAAGGCAGTATAATTGCGCCCTTTGATTACATTCATTGCATTAGCTAGATTGGTAGTGCCGGTCGCGGTAATTTGCAAATTTGGATGCAATGTCTGTGCACCTATCACCAAATTAAGATTGAATTTTGGATCTAACGGGATGTAGAAATTTGCATCAAAATTAAATCCTTTATATTGTGTTCGCGCAACTGTGGCAGTGAGTCCATTGTTTGGCACGTTATTAAATGCAGTTAGTACAGCCTGCTCTTGAGAATTTTTAATAGTCTTGTAATAGCCAACTTCCAGACCAAAATATCTAAAGAACTTCATACCTACAAAAGCACCAGCACAATTAAAATTGGCCGATAAAATTTTTCGCCAATCGTTGCGATTCTTGATGTGCATATAGTCATATTCCACACCAAGATAGGGGCGTAAATTAATTTTTTTCCAGGTGCTGCAGGTATTCTTTGCTGCAACTACTTGCCCACTTGCCAGCACTAATAGTAAGGCAAATCCAATTTTGCGGCAGATATGCGTACATTCCATTGTAGTTAGTTTCCCTAATATGTATAGGATATATGGGTATTCAATTAAAGCTTAGTCTATATTGAGAAATATACTTAAGGGACAGCTAATGATCAAAACCTATTTGCCACGTACAATTTTGCTAGTTTGTCTCGCATTTTGTAGTGCTTTTTGCCATGCGCAAGGCGTAATACTAGTTGTGGGAGATAGTTTATCTGCTGGCTATAATATTCCCACGTCCAAAGATTGGCCCAGCCTACTACAAACGAAGTTAACTGCGGAAGGAGCTGATTACTTAGTTGTAAATACTAGCACCACTGGCGCCACCACCGCAGATGGTCTAAGGCTGCTACCCCAATTGCTCAGCGATTACACTCCAACTCTAGTTATTATTGCTCTTGGTTCTAATGATGGTTTGCGTAATCTACCAATTATAAATATCAGGCTAAACTTGAGCAAAATGATTCAACTCGTTCAAGATACGTCAGCCCAAGTATTATTAATCGGTTTTAAATTGCCATTAGACTATGGCGCAGCTTACCGTACTCAATTCGAGAAAATATTTACAGATTTAAGCGATGAATATGATGTGCCTCTAGTAAATTTCTTACTCGATGGTTTTGCGCAAGATTTAAAATACTTTCAGAGTGATCGAGTACATCCAACCGAAGCTGCGCAGCCGAAAATTTTGGATAATGTGTGGAAAGTGTTAATGCCAATGCTAGATTGATAGCCCATCCTAACTCTAAGGTTTGATGGGCTAGCAACTTACACAAATCAACTAGCTACAGGGTTTTCTTGTTTGAGCTTACTTAAATCTACTTTCAGATGTAACTCTTTTAGCCTTTCAGCATCTATAACGGCAGGAGCTTGC
>CAYPGU010000104.1:0-6829 GCA_964409995.1 uncultured Legionellaceae bacterium
GAAATTCATACCATTATTGGTGCAGGTGCTGCATCTGGTGGTGTAATGGATGCTTCAAATTTAATCAAGCCGATGCTAGCTTCTGGTGATCTTAAATGTATTGGCTCTACAACATTCCAAGAGTATCGTGGCATATTTGAAAAAGATCGTGCTTTAGCGCGCCGTTTTCAAAAGATTGATGTCAAAGAACCAAATGTTGAAGAAACAATTACAATTTTGCGTGGCGTTGTTGGACAAATGGAAAAACATCACAAAGTTAAATATTCGAATGCAGCAGTCAAGGCTGCTGCCGAATTAGCAGACAAGTATATAAGTGATCGATATATGCCAGATAAAGCCATCGATGTGATTGATGAGGCTGGCGCATTCCAAAGATTATATCCAGAAGACAAACGCAAAAAGATCATTGGTGTATCGGATATTGAACGCGTTGTAGCAAAGATTGCACGTGTACCGCGTAAATCTGTATCTGCCTCAGATCGTAATTTACTCAAAAACTTAGAGCGTGATTTAAAATTAGTAATATTTGGTCAAGATGAAGTGATCGAAACCATAGTTGATGCAGTTAAAATGGGGCGCTCTGGCCTGGGCGATGCTGATCGACCAGTGGCAAGCTTCTTATTCGCTGGACCAACAGGGGTAGGTAAAACTGAAGTTACTAAACAATTAGCTAAGTTATTAGGTATTGAATTGGTTCGTTTTGATATGTCAGAATATATGGAGAGCCATACTGTTTCACGTTTGATTGGTGCACCTCCAGGCTATGTTGGTTATGAACAATCTGGTTTATTAACTGATGCGATAGTTAAAACTCCACATTGCGTGTTGTTACTTGATGAATTAGAAAAAGCTCATCCAGACGTGTTTAATTTGTTATTGCAAGTTATGGATCATGGCACATTAACTGATAATAATGGCCGTAAAGCAGATTTTCGTCATGTAATTGTTGTGATGACCACCAATGCTGGTGCACAAGAAATGAGCCGCAGCAGTATGGGCTTCAAAGAACAAAATCATATGACAGATGGTATGAAAGCACTTGAAAAACGCTTCACACCAGAGTTTAGAAACCGTTTAGACGCTATCACACAATTTAACCCATTGTCGATGGACGCAGTATATCTAATCGTTGAAAAACTTTTAACCGAACTGCAGAGCAAACTCACTACCAAGAAAGTATCTTTAGATGTTGATTCGCCAGCACGAACTTGGTTAGCTGAGCATGGATATGATCGCAACATGGGCGCAAGACCTATGGATCGCTTAGTTAAAGATGTTTTGAAGAAGCCTTTAGCCAATGAAATGTTGTTTGGAGATTTAGCTCAAAGTGGTGGTAGAGTTAAAGTCTCAGTAAATGAAAATGGCATTAAGTTGGATATAATTGCGGATCAGAACGAAACAGTGAAAAACGATCAATTGTAAGTCATCCCGGCTGAGACGCATTGAAAAACGCGTCTCAGTAACCGGGACCTCTTATTCGTCTTCTAAAACATCTTCAACAGCTTTATCAGTCTTACTGCTTACGCCATCGCGATTTCTAAATGTGATACGGCCTTTGGTTAAGTCATATGGTGTTAATTGGACTGTTACTCGATCTCCAAGCAGGATTCGAATGTAATGTTTACGCATGCGTCCGGAAATGTGCGCGTTTACTACATGCCCATTGTCCAATTTAACTTTAAAATTAGTGTTAGGTAGGCTCTCAATCACCACACCTTCCATCTCTATTGCTTCTTCTTTTGCCATATCTTTGACACAAACCCTCTGTAGACCTTGAAGCTGCGAATTATAACAGAGGTTAGGGGGCAACGCCAGACAGTTTGGCGATATGTGTGCTTGCACATTCCTCCCAGAATCCTTATCAAATGTACTAAACTACACCAAGATAATTTATAAAACCAACAAAAGAGGTGTGCTATGTCGGGTCCAGAAGGTACAAATCCAGGTCAAACACCACCAACTAGTAGCGGCGGATGGATGGATAAAGCCAAAGAAATGGCTGCGAAGGCGGCTGAAGAAGCAAAAAAATTAGCCGAAACAGCAAAAAATGCTAATTATGGTGAAATGCTGGATAAGACCAAAAACATGGCAATGCTGGCTGCCGATGAAGCTAAAAAAGCGGCTGGTGCAGTAATGGCGAAAGAAAAAGATCCAAACGCACCGACTGCACAAGATAACATGAGCGGATCCAATCTAGATCCATATGTTGAGTGTACGCAACGTTTGGCAAAAGTAGAAGCGCTGCTGCAGGAAGTTAAGGATTTGCTGAGTAAATCGAATAGTGCTAATTAGTTATATATTTTAGCCAAACCTTGGCACCAGATTAGTAACCCAAACTTCAAAGCCGGGCACTGTGATCATTACATACACAATCACTAGCCCGGCAATTATCCCCGCCAAGTGACACTCCCAGGAAATCAAATCTGATGTGGGGATAATCCCCGCAATAATCGATCCAAAATAATACACAGCAACCACAGCTAGAACTAGCGAGATGATAGTAGGGTAATAGTATGCCAAACCTAAAATAAAGCCGAAATAACCAGATATAATACCACTCACGCCTATATGGATCGCTTTGCGCGCAAATAACCAAACCAAAATCCCCTCGAGCAGAGCAATCATTATGGTAACACTTATAAAAACATCTTGTCCCAACGCCAAAATAAACATTCCAAGCACAAAAAATGGAATGCTATTAAAGAACAAATGATTAAAGTTGCCATGCAGTATAGGGGAGAAGATGATCCCGAATAATCCGCCAATTGTACGCGGATAAATACCAAATACATTAAGCGTTGAGCGAAGCAATAACCAATTAATCAAATTTATAACCCACATTCCAGCGAGCAAATAGAACATGAAGGGCAGTTCGCTCTGCGCAGCCGCAAAGAATGCCTGATATGAATTTGATATGTTTGCTAACATGAGGTTTTGAACTTTTGAGCTAAACAGTATGTAGTTTAATATTTAAGAGCAGCAAGGGCAAGTAGTGGTGTAGGACCTTATTGCTTCGCTCGTTGTTCTAGGAAATTAATTTGTGCAATAAAGTCTGTTTCAGACTTTATCCCTGTAGCTGATTTATCTGGAGCACTGATTATTTTATAAGCAAAGTAATCTGCTAGATCATGGTTCGTGGTGTGTGGTTGCATGATTTCAATTTCAGTATTACCACGCTGTTTAGCGTACAATTGATTTTGTAAATTATTGATTTTACGTTGCAGCTCAACTACTTGTCTATCATGTTGTTCATTGTGCAATAATTGTTCTTGTAACAAAGCTTGTTTTTTCTGTAATGCGATTTTAAGTTTAGCATTCTCGCTACTTAAATATTGTATCTCTTGTTTACGTTTGGCAATTAATAACTTTGCTTTTTTAAGAATTGCGACAATTTTATGCAATGTATTGCTAGTGTTAGTATATTTAACATCCAAATCAGCTAATTTAGAATCCATAAAATTAGCATATTGGTTAGATTTTCGCACTTGGTCTTGCAAACCAGCTAATTGTTCTTCGAGGGCACAAATCTTAAATTCGGCCTCTTGGCGTTTGGCGTGTTCTTCACCAATGATACGTTGCCATTTGCTAATTTGCTGTTGGTCCATTTAAATTATTCCCTTTCTAACATCTATATACATGCAAAAATCATGCCAATCCTCTTCCTCCTCTTTCTTGAATGAAAAAAAATATGCCAAGGTGAATTGCTGCTATTTATGGAATGTTAATTATATCTCAATGCTTTAATATTGATAATGAAATGAAAAATGTCAGGCTGGATTATACTGTTCACTGGGATTTTGCGGCCATGGAGAGAGCCGGAATAGAAAATGCATAGCATTTTCCCGGCGAGCGCCATTTACAAGGATGTAAATGGCCTCTTGCAAGCGTGCCAGGATGGCTAAGCGCGCAAGCCGCAACTAAGCGCTACATGGATGTATTTAAGCGACCCAGTGAACAGTATAATCCAGCCTGACATTGCGAAATAACTTAAAATAATACTATTTTCAATCTAACATTCTGGAACATTAACTGCTAAACCGCCTTGGCTTGTTTCTTTGTAATGGCTTGACATGTCTTGGCCAGTCGCCTTCATCGTCCTAATCGCGCTATCCAAACTGACAATATGTTGACCCTTTTCTAACAACGCAATCGTCGAAGCATTGACAGCTTTGACTGCGCCCATAGCATTACGTTCGATACATGGGATTTGTACAAGGCCTTTAATTGGATCACAGGTTAGTCCTAAATTATGTTCGATAGCAATTTCTGCGGCTTGTTCGACTTGTTGTGGCGTGCCGCCTAATACAGCGGTGAGGGCGCCTGCGGCCATAGAGCTAGCTACACCAACTTCACCCTGACAGCCCATTTCAGCCCCAGAAATTGAAGCGCCTTTTTTAAATAAAATTCCTATTGCACCGGCAGTTAAAATAAATTTAACAATGCTTTCTGTTGTAAAATCTTGCTGCAACTCACGATAATATTTTAGAACTGCCGGCACAATTCCTGATGCACCATTAGTCGGAGCCGTTACAACTCTACCACCTGCAGCATTCTCTTCATTCACAGCGATAGCAAAAATATTCAGCCAAGTTGTACTGATTGGTTGACCTTGTAATTTTTTATAAAGTTCTGCTGCGCGACGTGGAACTTTTAGTCCACCCGGCAATACACCTGTTGTATTACAGCCGCGAGAAATAGCTTCATCCATAGTTTGCCATATTTTAAAGGTTTTGTTTTCAATCTCTTCGGCTTTGCGCCAGTGTAATTCATTCGCGTGTACTACTTGTGCGATGCTAAGATTGTGTTGCTGGCAATGTTGTAAAAGTTCAGTAGCAGTTTCAAATGGATAGGGTAATTGATCATCATCTTTAGTTGTGACATTTAATTGCATTGTGGCAGCATTTACAATAAATCCACCTCCAGTTGAGTAATAAATGTCATTAAAAATTAAGTTATGATTTGCATCAAAGGCAGAAAATTGCATGCCATTACTATGACCAGGTAAAGTTTCGTTAAAATGCAAAAATAAATTTTGCTGCTGAATATATGAGATTGATTTTTGTTGTAGAATTTGCAGCTTTTTAGTGTTTGCAATAACCTCCTGAATAGTCGGGATTTGATCTGGCTCCACAGTTTCTGGATCATATCCCTCCAATCCTAGTGCCAATGCCTTATCTGTTCCGTGTCCCTTACCAGTAAAAGCCAAAGAACCATACAAATCAATAGTTATGTGCTCGGTCAAATTTAATAGATTATTGTCTTGTAACGCAAGCGCGAATGACTTTGCTGCACGCATTGGACCGATGCAGTGTGAGCTAGATGGACCGATCCCGATATTAAATAGGTCAAAAACGCTGATATTCATTATTTAAACAGTATAGCTGTTAGTTTAACATATGACTGTCATGATTTTAGCATCTATAATATAGGTGGGAAACTATGTGATACATGGATGTAGAACATTTATATGATTAGGAATCGTTCTAAAAGTATTATTTTAGTATGCATATTATGGCTATTTTATGCCCATGATGCTTGGGCTGCATTGGCTATCGCGCCAAATTCTGATATTGCTGTAAACGTTGCTCAGGGCGACACCTTAACCGTGTTTGGGAGTGGTATTTTCCAAAATAACAGCAGTAACCGATCAACTATTATTGGTGGCAATTTAACTGTTGGCCCCTTTTTATTTTTCCCAGCCAGTAACATTACCATTGATAACAGATTTCCCACTGTAACCTATTGGTTCGGCGGCCAAGGTGGTAGCCAAACCATCAACTTAATTAGTCAATCAGCCACTATCGCATCTACGGGCAGTGGTCGTGCCATCTTAATGGGTAATGGTGCAATCAATCTAACAGGTGGTGATTCGCGTATTTTTGGTGATGTTGAAATCGCCAATGGTGCTGTTAATTTTACCATCGGTCCGTCAGGATACATGTCGGGCAGTATTAGGCCAAATGGTTTCGGTAGTGTGAATGTATTTCTGAATTCAATCTATAATCAAAATATCTCAATTTTGCCTGATTCCGCAAATAGCAATAATAAACTAACCAATGCAAGTGTATCGATAGATTCTATAGGTGGCTTTAATGGTTCTGGTATAGACGTAAGTGGAAATGCATTAGTCAACATAAATTTCTTGGGTAACTTCTTTGGCAATATTAACTCGGCCACTGCTTCAGTTAATGTTGGCAATGGTGGGGGATCCTTCATAGGGAATGTTACTACCTCAGGAGCTGCAGCCGTTTTTCTCAATTTTGCTGGTGTTTTCACCGGAAGTATTACTGGTGGCGCTGGCTCAAATATCCAGACAAATGGCATTCCAAACATTGGCGGATCTGTTTCACTTGGCAATAACTCTCTTATTCAGTTAAGAATAGGTGGAATAAGTGGAAGTGTTACGGTTGGCTCAGGTTCAACTGTTCAATTACTTAACGCAGGCAATATAAGTGGTAATGTCAATATGACAGCTACCACTTTAACATTTTCAAGTCTTGGTAGGGTTGTCGGATCTGTAACTGGTTCAGGTGCTAGTATTATTAATTTAAATTCTAGCGGGGGGATTGGTGGTTCTGTTGCTATGGGTGGTGGCTCAAGCGTTAATATTCGCAGTAGTGGCACTATAGGCAGTACATTATCAATAAACGGTAATGGTAATTTGACAATATTCAATACCTCTTCAGCTGGCAACAAAGTTGGCGCAGTAACAATCAATGGAACTGCAAACGTACAAATGAATGGGCCAGGTGATATTAACGGCAACTTGGCAGTTGGAGCTAGCTCTACCATTAATTTTACTGCAGGAGGTAAGGTGCTTGGTAACGTT
>CAYPGU010000105.1:0-6747 GCA_964409995.1 uncultured Legionellaceae bacterium
CCCAGCATCGAAACCAAGCGCAAGCGCATTTCACGTGCAGCTTTGTTAGTAAAGGTAACGGCTAAAATACTAAACGGTGAGGCATGTTGCTCAGTAATTAGCCAGGCAATGCGATTTATCAGCACGCGTGTTTTACCACTGCCAGCCCCAGCCAACACTAATAGATTACCCAGCTCTGCTCGAACCGCTAATTGCTGCGCACCATTTAATTGATCAATCTGTTGTGAAATTTCCATAGGGCATAGATTAACCTATTTCGATGATTTTTTTAAGCTGTAAATAGCATTATTATCGTGAGATAGCGAGGTGTTAGTAAACAAAATTACATAAATTGAGAAGATAAATATCCTTCTAGATTTAGTATTTTTATAGCACCCTGCATTTTTTCAGTACGTATATTTTGCACAAGCTGAATGGATGGCAAATCATATTTGGTATGAAAATATTTTAAACCATGATGCAAATCTAAATCAGAACTCTTTACTTCAATAATTTGTTCAATTTTGTTTTTATTTACCAAAGCGAAATCTACTTCTATTTTATCTTTGGTACGCAAATAATGCAAAGCATAATCGTTTGCATGATAATCATTCTGCGCATATAGGCTTTTTAGCAAACTGCAGGCCACGAAATTCTCTAGCTTTGCACCATGATCTGCAGTTACTAGCCCAGTATCAAAAAAATAAATTTTTGGCTCTTTCAATAGACTGCGAGCAATATTATTACTATACGGTGTAACGATAAAAATTATATACAATGCTTGCATGATCTGAATATATTTTTTTACAGTGGTTGGAGATATTTGCACATCTTCAGCAATAGAGTTATAAGATACTGGGCTAGATACTCTGCTACGCAACAGCTCAAACACTAGACGAAATGCCTTTATATTCTCAATTTCGTCTATATCAAATATATCCGTGCTTAACATGCTATTAATATATTGCTGTCGCCAACGCTCAGCCTCTAGATCATTATCTGCTAATAATGGCTCTGGAAATCCACTACGAATTAGCATCGTATTAAGCGTAGTGTTTACGCCTATTTGCTTTAATTCACTTAATGAAAACGGTAATAAGCGATGCCTAAAATAACGCCCGGCTAAAGAATCTCCTACCTGATCGTATACGTCTAATCTAGCGCTACCAGTAACCAAAATCCGCATGCCGATAGGTTTCGTATCATACAAACCCTTTAGGTAATTTTTAAAATCAGGCATCTTATGCAACTCATCTAAAATCAGCAAATCTAGATCTGGTAACCAAGACTGATCCTGCATTACTTTTTTATCTTGAATAGAGTCATAATTTAAATACAGAGTACGCTTAAATACTTTGCCAATTTCTTTAGCCAACCAGGTTTTACCAGCCTGCCTAGGCCCGACCAGCAGAACTATCTTTTTGTCTAAATCTTTTAAAATGTAACTTTTTTGAATTCTTTCCATCCGACTATTATGCATCATAATGGATAAAAGTCAAGACTATTTTGCAGTCTAATGCATTTTAGCCCAAAAATTAGTGTTTTTTAGGTAAAAAACTAATTTTTTGGTTAAAATACAAGGTTGTTTTGACCACGGATTGGTTGTTTTACAAGGTTGTCTAGACTGGGGGCTTGGATGGGCAAGCCCATCCAAGCAACATAACAACTAGGTAGTCTTGATCGATTGTACAAATTCTAACAGTGCGGTATGTGGATCTTTAGCCTGAGTAATTGGTCTACCCACTACTAAATAATTGCTACCGGCTTTCACTGCCAACTGTGGCGTCGCAGCACGCGCTTGATCTTGTACATTGTCATCCATGCGGATGCCAGGCGTCACAATTACAAAGTCGGGACCGAATTCTGGATTGGCACGAATCATACGCGCTTCATGCGGTGAACAAACAATACCGTTTAAATTGTTTTGCTTCGCTTTTAACGCCAACTTCATTACAGCTTCGTCCATCGTGCTGTACTTGAAGGTAGACTTCAATTCAGAATCAGAAACGCTAGTTAAAATTGTTACGCCAACCAATAGTGGTAAACGCTTGTTTGGATTCTTTTGTGCAAAATCGACTAAAGCTTGGCGAGCTTGCGTTAACATTGCATCTGCACCACTCGTGTGCACATTTAACATCCAAACATTTAATTCGGCTGCTTGCCATACTGCATTATAAACGGTGGTTGGAATATCTAAATATTTCAAATCCAAGAACACATCATAACCTTTGCCATGCAAATATTGCACAATTGACGGGCCTTCAGCAGTAAATAGTTGTAAGCCAACTTTTACTTTGCATAACTTAGGATCTAATTTAGCGATAATGGCATCAACTTGTGCTTTGTTTTGTACGTCCAAAGCCACAATAATTTCGGCTGGTTTTGTTTGCGCTAAAGTTTGCGCTTTTTTCGCCGCAACTACATGATCCAGGGATGTAACAGCAAAGACTGGAGTATTGCCAGGTAATTTTTCATTACCTTCACGGCGATCTACAGACACTAATAGACCAACTGTTTTACCACCCGCTTTCTGAATAATATCCATGCTTTCTTTAGTAGCTGTACCAGTTGTGATTACGTCATCAACGATTAGTACGCGCTTGCCTTTTAGATCCGCACCCACTAAAACACCGCCTTCGCCATGATCTTTTGCTTCTTTACGATTAAATGCATATGGATAATCTTTGCCATGTTTTTCATATAAACTGTTGGCAGTTGCAACTGCTAAAGGAATACCTTTGTATGCTGAACCAAATATCACATCAAATTCAACTTTTTTAGCGATCAGCTCTGCAGCATAAATATCACCCAGCTTGCTAATTGATTTGCCGCTAGTAATATTGCCAAAGTTCATGAAGATTGGGCTGATCTTGCCACTCTTTAAAGTAAATGGTTTATCTGGACTATATAAGAATACATCTGGATTTTTAGTGTTGAGAATTAATTGGATCATTTGTTGTTCATGGCTTGATTGTGGATCAGCTGCTACTGCATGCACATTAAAACTTAATGCTGCCAATACCAATCCAAATAGAAATTTGCTTTTGCGGGACATTTGAGAACTCCATGTATATAACTCAATACAAAGTTATATCATGATTAAGCAAATCGCTCTAGTGTTTTTTTAGATGAGCAAACTCACATCATCCGATAGATTAAGTATCCAGTTTTGGTGTAACCGAATTTTTTTCTGGAGTTTGCCTTTGAAAAAAGGTTACTAAATGTTTAAATTGAGTCTTAATCCAAGGACCACCAGTGGCTTGATGCAAGGCTGAGCCCTTCGGTTCTGGGTGAGTAACATCCATATAAATTTTAGGGGGTAAAAGGTCTCTTTCCGTTTGCTCTCTAAAAAAATTACGAAACCTTCTATCCTCAATTCTAAAACGGCCTTTAACTCCAAACCGCAAACTAATAGGCCCTTTACTGCCAATCATCCAGCCGTCATTCGATTGAGTAAACAGCGCTCCTTTTAATCGTTGCATTTGTGACATTTTATTACTCCTGCTCTATTGCACGATAAATACAAGTAGGCATGTTTTCATCGGTAATTAAACCGTACGGTTCATTACCATCTTTATGGTTTGCATCGCCAGTGATAATTGTTACCTTACCTTCATCAATCAATTGCATTTGGTAATTCAAAATCATATCTTTATAATCAGTCTGATAATCCAAATGCATATTAGTAATACAAACCGGATGGTTTAAATAAGTAAAAGTCGCTTCCAGCGCAGTAAATTTACCAGACTTTTGCGCAGCAAACACACCGCGTTTACTCACAAACTGTAATTTCTTAGCATCATATAAAGTTAGCAACTGCCGCATTAGATTATCTTCATAACGACCCTCAACAATCTTCCAACCTTTTTTGGCTAAAGCACCCAAAAATATTTCAACAAAACGCGCTCTTGGTTGGGCAAAAAATACATCTACTTCCTGCAAACACATGAAATCAAGATCACCTTTTTTAATATGGGTCCAAAGGAATTTCAATTGATTCTTTTTACGTGCTTCGTAGGATTTATCTAATTCTTCAAGATTAAATGGATTATTACTTGGCCTATCGCCAAGATCTGCATGGCCTTTATTCAATAAATTCCAGGTCATCCCGGTTAAACTTAATTCCGTACCATCGGCCGCATACGTGGTAATCGTCGCCGTTTGATAGGTGTGGTCGGAGGTAAATCCGCCCAATAATTTCGAGAATGAACCAATAGCCATACTTTCTCCTCTTTCCTATAAACATAGACTAATAATAGAAAAAAAAGTTCAAGTGTAATTGCACCAATTGAACCTTGGCCAGATAATTGGTGTCTAATTTTTTATTGATAGTATAAGTAGATTTGGGGACGCAGGTGGATTTGACCTTTTATCGACGAGAGACGTTACTAGGTAATAGCTTGGGCCATATATCTAGAGCTACAAGCATTTGTTTAAAATACATAGATATAACCCCAGAAGAACTTATTGCGATCATAAGCGCTGCTAAATCTTTGAAGATTTTAATACTAGGGGAACACTGCTCCATATCGGACAAATTTCCGTCAAACAGCGAGTCTGACAACCGAATAACATTACACAGTCTTACGATTGAGACGACATCTATAGACCAAGCAATCTTAGCCAACATTTTGAACTTAATTGAAATAAAAAAACTTATTATTTCACCCAAAGTTGAATCAGAGCTAGGATGGCGCAAGCAGATTTTGCATCAATTTTTAAGCTTTGTCGCGGAATACGTGCCAACTTTGCAAAGATTTTCTAGCAACATTATAGGTGCGGAATTCTTTGCGCACATTAACCTAGCAGCCCTAGCTAGATTAGAAGAGATAGATTTACGAGGCACAAACTTAAGCACTGCATACTTAGCCAAACTTTTGAGCACTACTACAGGCTTAAAGAAGCTTTATTTGTACGATATCAAAACCCTGGATACACCATTTCCCTCTAATGCAAGCTTTAAAATCCCAGATGGCTTAGAAGAGATATATTTAGCTAATACTGACTTAATAGCAACAAACTTAGTCAAACTATTGAGCAATGCTACAGGCTTAAAAAAACTAACTTTATTCCAAGTTCGCACTCTGCTAGACACCACATTTCCAAATGATACAGATTTTAGAGCCCTAGCTGGATTAGAAGCAATAGCCTTAATAAATACAAACTTAAGCGCGGCAAACTTTGATAAAATCTTGCGTGCGCCTAAACGCTTAAAAAAACTATCTTTGCTGTGTATTTATATGCCAGACACACTATTTACTCCCAATCAAGACTTTAATCTTTTCGCTGGATTAGAAGAGATAGATTTAGAGAATGCAAACTTAAGTATAGCAAACTTAGCTAAAATCTTGAGCACTACTAAAAGATTAAAAAAGCTATCATTGAACAATATTGGAACACTAGATACACCACTTCCTAATGATACAGATTTTAGCGCCCTAGCTGGATTAGAAGAAATAGCCTTCGGCATTACAACCTTAAACGCAGCGGCAAATCTTTCTAGAATCTTGAAGTCAACTGCAGTCTTAAAAAAGCTATCTTTAAACGATATTGGCCCCATCGATACACTATTTCCTACTGATGCAGATTTTAATGCTCTCGCTCACTTAGAAGAGATAAGTTTAAAGAGTACAAACTTAAACGCGGCAAACTTAGCCAAAATTTTGAGTACAGCTACAGCCTTAAAAAAGTTATCTTTAAAGGATATTGGCGCCATAGATGCACTATTTCCTGCTAATACAGACTTTAGCTTATTCGCTCGGTTAGAAGAGGTAAACTTAGAACGCGTAAGCTTAAGTGAAGCAAACTTAGGCAAAATCTTGAGCGCAGCTAAACATTTAAAAAAACTGGATTTGCATTCTGTTAACTCTCTAAACAGGCCATTTCCTCCTAATCAAGATTTTTCTGCTCTAGACAGATTAGAAACGATAAGCTTAATGAATGTATCCTTTACGGCAGCAAACATAGCACAAATCTTAATCGCAGCACCAAATGTCATCACTATTCCTGACATGATAACTTTTTTTAAGTATAGTCCCCCTCCGTTATCGGATGAAGATCAAGCTTTAAATGAGGCTATAATCATGCATCTGTGTTTTGGAAAAACAACTTCAACCACGGTTGAACGCGCAAAAATGTTTGACAGTATAAGCTCTAATGTTATGAAGATATTGTTTGCTTCAAGATTTTCAGAAGAATTCGCAGAAGAAATTTCCAATCTTTTGATAAGCTCTGAAAGCATTATATACGGCTTAGCAAATCTGCCTGCTAATGTGTTAGAAAAAAGGGTTATTGATTCTTTGTGGGACACAAAAACACCTATAGATCTATTGAATGCGTATTTTTCTAAACTACCATCCACTCATAAATTATCTTTGGGTTTTGAGCAGAATGATAACATTACAGCACATGGTGTGTTAGCAAACAGCTTTAAATCTCTGGCTAAAACAAAAAATAAAACTCTAGATCTATTTTCTTATATGATGATCACGATAAAATCTAAAGCCAACACCAAAGGAATCCATTATCCACCAGAGTGGAATGATGCTGCTCAAAGAAAAAAATTATACCATAAAATTTATGCGATGTTCTGCCAAACAATTAAAGAGAGCGCAGAAAAGCTGAATACAAACGCAGATTACAACTCAAATGTTAGGATAGATAAACAATTAGTTAATGATAAAATTGATGCGTGGCTCAACGATATCGCAAATTCTACGATTAATAACGATGATATGAAAAAACTATTTATTTCTATATTTCATATAG
>CAYPGU010000106.1:0-6665 GCA_964409995.1 uncultured Legionellaceae bacterium
GTTTCCATGCTGGCTACTTTAATCTTTGCTGGCGGGTGGTTGTCACCATTTGAAGGTGTGCCGGTAATACAACAGTTTCTAAATTGGATCCCGGTGACATTTTGGCTATTTGCCAAGACCGCATTTTTTATGTTGTTATTCTTGTGGTTCCGCGCTACTTTCCCCCGTTATCGCTATGATCAAATTATGCGCTTGGGCTGGAAGATCTTTATCCCGGTTACTTTAATTTGGATCGTAATTGAAGCGTTAGCAATACAGTATAACTTAGCACCGTGGTTTGCATCATGATCAAAAAATATTTTCAGACATTTATGCTGTGGGAGTTACTTAAGGGCTTAAAACTTACCGGCCGGCATTTATTTTCGCGCAAAGTTACGATCCAGTACCCAGAAGAAAAGACCCCTAAATCAGTACGTCATCGTGGCTTGCATGCCTTACGCCGTTACTCCAATGGCGAGGAAAGATGTATTGCTTGCAAATTATGTGAAGCAGTTTGTCCGGCTTTAGCGATTACCATTGAATCAGAACAGCGTGCCGATGGTAGCCGACGCACGACTAGATATGAGATTGATTTGTTTAAATGTATTTATTGTGGTTTTTGTGAAGAGTCATGTCCGGTCGACTCAATTGTTGAAACCAGTATTACGGATTTTCATTTTGAAAATCGTGGCGAGCAGATTATGAGTAAGAAGCAACTGTTAGCGATTGGCGATAAGTATGAAGCGCAAATTGCAGCGGATAGAAAGGAAGATGCGCCTTATAGATGATAGACATTGTCTGACATTCTGGGCAAGGGATGGTAACTGGCTGTCATGCCGGGCAAGGGACTGTGCAATTGCCTGTCATCCCGGGCAAGGGACTGGGCAGTTGCCTGTCATCCCGGGCAAGCGCTCCTGCGCGCGACCCGGGATCTGGATCCCCGATAAGCGCAGGGACGCTTTCGGGGATGACAACTTAACTGTGTCATCCCGGGCAAGCGCTCCTGCGCGCGACCCGGGATCTAGATCCCCGATAAGCGCAGAGCCGCTTTCGGGGATGACAGTAATACGTTTTTGGTATGACAGTAATACGTTTTTGGTATGACAGTAATAACGTTTCTGGTATTACAGGAACAATAGGAGCTTTAATGCACTATATATTGTTTTACATATTTGCCAGCATTGCACTACTAAGTGCAATCTTCGTCATAGTGGCCAAAAACCCAGTCCGCGCTGTGTTGAGTTTAATTCTTTGTTTTGCTGCCACGGCTGTTACTTGGTTAATAATGCAAGCTGAGTTTCTGGCCATGATTTTAGTTCTGGTCTATGTCGGAGCGGTGATGGTGTTGTTTTTATTTGTGGTCATGATGCTGGATATAAATTATGCTACCTTGAAAGCGCAATTCACACGTTGGTTTCCAGTCAGCTTAGCTTTAGTGGCCGCATTGCTCGCAATCATTATCAGCTCTTTAACTGCAACTGCATTAAAACCGGATGGAAACCTAATTGCAGGGTATTCAATCCAAGCTAGTAATGCAATGCAATTGGGCAAGGCAGTGTTCGAGAACTACTTGCTGCAATTTGAAATAGCAGGTGTAATGTTATTAGTTGCAATCATAGCTGCCATAGGACTAATTTATCGTGGTCCACGTGCGCGCAAGGTGCAAAGTATTGCACAGCAAATAAGTGTCACGCCAGCGCAGCGGGTGCGCTTAGTGGATGGGGATTAGGATGCAAATATATCTTATATTCAGCGCTTTACTATTTATCATAGGTGTGACTGGTCTATTTATTAATCGTAAAAACATTATCGTGTTATTAATGTGTATCGAATTAATTCTGTTATCTGCCAACACCAATTTTATTGCTTTTGCCGAGTATTGGCAGGATATAAATGGGCAGGCCTATGTATTCTTTGTCTTAACCGTTGCGGCTGCAGAGTCGGCAATTGGTTTGGCATTATTAATGCGTGTTTTTCGTGATAAAAATACGATTAACGTGGTCGATTTGGATCAACTAAAAGGTTAGAGCATGGATGAATTACGTTACCTTTCCATTCTAGTAGTAGTAGCTCCTTTGCTAGGTGCTGTGATTACGGGATTGCTCGGTCGTTATATCAATAAATTAATTGTTAATTGGTTGACTTGTGGTTTGATTGCAGTTTCGTTCCTTGGCAGCTCCTATCTTTTATATGGCTATTTAACAGGTCAGTATCAAACTTGGGATCAAACAATTTATGTCTGGGGTACGAGCGGTAGTTTAGAGATGACGGTGGGTTTCTTATTAGATCGACTTAGCGTGTTAATGATGACTGTTGTGAGTTTCGTATCCCTAATGGTGCATGTGTATAGTATTGGATACATGGCGGATGATCCTGGTTATAAGCGCTTTTTCTGTTATATCTCATTATTTACATTTGCAATGTTAATGTTGGTAATGGCTAACAACTTTGTGCAATTATTTTTCGGTTGGGAAGGGGTTGGTTTGATGTCCTACCTCTTAATCGGCTTTTGGTACAAAAAGCCGAGTGCAATTTTTGCTAATCTCAAAGCATTCTTGGTCAATAGGGTAGGTGATCTAGGTTTTATTTTGGGTATTGCTGGGATCTTGTATTATTTCAATAGCTTGCACTATACATCTGTGTTTGCACATCTTCCAGATTTTATCGCACAAAAAAACGCTATGTTTATTTTCAACCAACCTTGGGCGCCGATCACGGTCATTTGCATTTGTTTGTTTATTGGTGCCATGGCCAAATCTGCCCAAGTGCCATTACATGTATGGTTGCCAGATTCAATGGAAGGCCCAACGCCAATTTCTGCTTTGATTCATGCTGCAACCATGGTTACAGCTGGCGTGTTTATGGTAGCAAGAATGTCACCATTATTTGAATATTCTGAAACTGCACTTAGTTTTATATTAGTAATTGGCTCGATTACCTGTTTCTTTATGGGGATTCTGGCTGTTGTACAAACTGATATAAAACGCATTATCGCCTATTCAACTTTATCCCAGCTTGGATATATGGTGGTGGCACTGGGAGTTTCAGCTTATGCCGCCGGAATTTTTCATCTAACTACGCATGCATTCTTTAAAGCATTATTATTCTTGGGTGCTGGTTCTGCAATTATGGCCATGCATCACGATCAAGATATATTTCGGATGGGTGGATTGTGTAAGTCGATGCGAATAACAGCAATTACCATGTTAATTGGTACCTTGTCTTTAGTCGGTTTCCCTGGCATGGCAGGTTTTTATTCGAAAGACTTAATTATTGCTGCCGCACATAATTCAACTATCCCTGGTGCGCACTTAGCCTATTATGTCACCTTATTTAGTGTCTTTGTGACTTCATTATATTCTTTCCGCTTGTTGTTTGTAGTATTTTGTGGTGAACAACGCATGGAGCCAGAAGTAAAAGCGCACATACATGAATCACCATCAGTAGTGTGGGTACCATTAGTATTATTAGCCATTCCATCTATTTTTATAGGTGGATTAATGATCAATAGTGTGCTGCATGATTTTTTCCAACAAACTATTTATGTTGCCCCACAGCATGATGTGCTAGCTGAGTTTACGCAACATGAATATCATGGCGTATGGGGAATGCTGATGCATGGCTTTATAAGTTGGCCATTCTTTTGGCTGCTCTCTGGAGCTTTAACTGCTTGGTATTGCTATATAAGGAATCCATCTTTGCCGATCAAGATCCAACATCATACCAATGCTTTAGGTAAAATTCTAAATGCTAAATATGGCTTTGATTGGTTTAATGAAAATATAATTGTGCCGAGTACGCGCTATATTGGGAATGCTTTGTGGCACTATGGTGACATGCGTTTAATAGATAGCGCCATGGTTGATGGCGCTGCACGCCGGGTTTCATCTACGGCCATGATCTTGCGCAAAATTCAAACTGGCTATTTATATAATTATATATTTTTAATGATCGCTGGTATGGTCGTGCTATTAGTGGGGATTATATGGTTATGAACACTAGCTTGCCATTATTAAGCTGTATCCTTTGGCTACCCGTAGTGGCCGGTGCACTAATGTTAGCAACTTCCAAATGCAAGTTTTGGTTAGGCAGGTCGCGTAATTTGGCAATTTTGATTTCATTAGCAAGTTTAGCTTTGGTTGCACAAGCGTTGCTCAACTTCGATCTGGCCAATTCTGGAATGCAATTCGCAGAGCATGTACCTTGGTTGCCAGATTTGGATATCGAATATGGATTAGGTGTGGACGGTTTTGCAATTTTATTAGTTGCACTGACAGCTTTTATGACTTTGCTAGTAATAATTGCAGCATTTTCACAAATGCCAGCTGCACAATTCAGTTCTTATTGCGGCACGTTTTTTATCATGCAAGGTCTAATGTGCGGCGTTTTCATGTCTTTAGATGCGGTATTATTTTATGTGTTCTTTGAAGCCATGATGATCCCGATGTTCCTTTTGATTGGAATCTGGGGTGGACCGAATCGAGTTTATGCCACGCTGAAGTTTATTCTGTATACGTTTTTGGGTTCATTATTTTTATTAGTCGCAATTTTATACTTACACCATGTGGCAAGTAAGCAGGGTTTAACCGGAACTGAAACATTCGCAATTTCTAGCTGGCACGATTTGCAGCTCAATTTACGCCAACAGCAATGGCTATTCTGGGCAATGTTATTGGCTTTTGCGGTCAAGGTGCCAATGTGGCCAGTACATACTTGGTTACCGGATGCGCACGTTGAAGCGCCAACTGGCGGTTCAATTATTTTAGCCGCTATAACTTTAAAAATTGGCGGGTATGGTATGCTCCGCCTTTTGTTGCCGATCGTGCCCAATGCTTGCCAATACTTTGCCGATTTGATGATCATATTATCTTTGGTGGCGATCGTATATATAAGTCTGGTCGCTATTGTGCAACAAGATTTAAAGAAGCTAATTGCGTATTCATCGATTGCACATATGGGTTTTGTTACTTTAGGAATTTTCGTCGCCGTTAAAATTATGCGTGGCTCGCAAATAGTTGGTGATGCGGCACTGGGTGTAGATGGTGCGATGCTACAAATGATTTCGCATGGCTTTATATCTGGTGCGTTATTCTTATGCGTAGGTGTTTTATACGTGCGCATGCATAGCCGTAAGATTGCTGATTATGGCGGTGTAGTTAATTCTATGCCAATTTTTGCTTCATTCTTTATGCTATTCGCTTTAGCTAATGTCGGTATGCCCGGCACCAGTGGCTTTGTTGGTGAGTTCTTAGTGATTCTTGCTACCTTTAAAGTAAGCTTTTGGGCTGCTGTATTTGCTGGCACCATGTTAATTCTAGGCGTGTCTTATACGTTGTGGATGTACAAGCGTGTCATGTTTGGTGAAGTTGTTAGTGACACGGTAGCTGCGCTTAAGGATTTAACTATAAATGAAAAGTTGGCTTTTGTGTTATTAACCGGCGCGGTAATGCTGTTTGGAATCTGGCCACAACCATTATTGGATGTGATGCGTAGTTCAAGTAATAAATTAGTCACGCAGTTGTTAAGGTAGGAATATGAATAACGAACTAAAATTAATCCTCCCCGAAATATTTGTCATGTGTATGGCCTGTGCCATTCTTTTAGGTGAGGTATTCATTCCAAAACGCTTTAAATCGATTTTATATTTTACCAGTATGTTAACTCTGGTCTGTGCAACCTTGCTCGCCATGCATCAAACCCCTGGCATGTCACAGCTAATTTTTCATAAATCATATTTGGTGGATAAATTTGCCACTATCTTCAAATCAATTATTTTTGTACTCTTGGCAGCGATATTTATTTACTCCAAGCATTATATGCGTGCGCGAGACTTGATGAATGGCGAATTTTACTCATTAACTCTATTCTCTACCTTAGGCATGATGGTGGTAATTTCTGCTGCCAATTTCTTAAGTTTATATTTAGGGCTGGAACTATTAGTCCTACCATTGTATGTATTAATTGTAATGGTTAAAGATCGTGCTGATTACTCGGAAGCTGCGATGAAATATTTTATTTTAGGTTCCTTAGGCGCTGGAGTGATGCTATACGGAATTTCCTTGGTCTATGGTGCAGTTGGCAGTTTTGAGTTTGCAGCAATAGCACAATTCACTGAACAGAGTAATATGCTAGCGCTTGGGATGCTGTTAATAATAATTGGCATAGTGCTCGAATTTGGTGCAGTGCCATTTCATATGTGGTTGCCTGATGTGTACGAAGGATCACCGACTGCCGTGACTATGATCATCGGCACGATTCCTAAGTTGGCAGTATTTGCAATGGCTTACCGATTATTAACTTTAGCCTTTACTAATTTAGTACCAGACTGGCAACAGTTTTTCTTAATTGTAGCTATTCTGTCGATTGGCTTGGGTAATGTAATGGCAATCGCTCAGACTAATATTAAGCGCATGCTAGCTTACTCTACTATCGGACATATTGGTTTCATTTTGCTTGGTTTGTTTGTGGCAGATAGTCAGGGCTTTATCGCGCCAATCTTTTACACCTTAGTTTACACTTTAATGGCACTAGCGGCTTTTGCGGTAATTATTAGTTTAAGTGCGCGTGGCTTTGAAGCAGATAAAATTTCAGATTTTACTGGCCTAAACTCTCGTGCGCCGTGGTTAGCATTTATTATGCTGCTGATCATGTTTTCACTTGCCGGTGTGCCACCTTTGGTAGGTTTC
>CAYPGU010000107.1:0-6598 GCA_964409995.1 uncultured Legionellaceae bacterium
GGCAAGTGGATGTTTAGTTTACTACACCAAATGGATGCCTCAGTTTATTCAAAAAATTGATAAAGATGGCAAACCTGAATATGATAAAGATGGCAAACCGGTTGTAATTAAAGTTTTGAATCCATTAACTGGTCTTCAACAGAAGAAAGCTAGGCACTATCGACAATCAGCCGATAGCTTGTATACAATATTTCTATATATTAGCTCCGGAGGTTACTCTTTACAGAATACATCCACAACAACTGAGCTTATAATTAAAGACAAGTTAGGCAATCTAGCAATGTTCGACTTAAGAAAAGCATTTAATGATGAAGATGAACATTCAGTTGTAAATGCACATCTGATCGCAGAATTTCTACATAAGTTCAAGTTATGTAATTCAGATCAAGCAAAAGTTAGATCGTTAGCGGATTCATTCATAAAATGCAATTTGCTACAAGACGAAAAGGTCACGCAGATGGGTAATATTCACGTGCCTATTTTTAAACGCGGGGATAGAAATCCGGATCGTTGGGTACCGTTTATGGCATATTGTGATGGTGGTTCAATTACTAGTGATACAGACATAGAGCATCTGGCAATTCCTAACAATTTGCCTTCTGTGGTGCACAAAATGTTTAATTCTTTAAAGGGATCGGTGGCAGAAAATTTTATTATAGGATTGAAAATTTTAGTGGCCAGATTGCAAGCGAAAAGTAGTAAGGAGTTTATTGATCTTTGTACAATACACGGTTTTAGTAAGGATTTGTTACGCAAATATCTTTGCGGCCTAGAAATAGATCATCCTGATTGTTATGTGGTATATAATAATAGCAAGTTATTGCAAGCTACTATAAACACATTGCGCGATGTGACTGACGATAACACTTTGCTAGATAAAGTAGGTGTAATGAATATTTTTACTTTGGTTGTGTTTAGGACTCTAAAAAATCCGTTTTTACAACATGGTAGTGAAGAATTTAGTCCTTTAGTTGTGCCTGAGCCTTTCGCTGGGATATTAAATTTTAGAGCTCGTAAAAAATCTGATAAGGTTTCAACTGCAAAAGTATCTGAAACTGAATCAGTACAGGAAGGAGCATACAAACTAACACAAGCTGATGGTGAGGAAACATATATTCAGTTCATATTTTCTAAGCCAAGGATTTTACTTAGCGGCTCTATAGGTGTGCTCCCGTATTGGCTAAGGAAACGAGATGCGCATGCGCAACATCTATCTGATGCCTGGTTGAAAGTAATTGAAGTACAAGCTTTGGTTCAACTAAGGCGTGGAATTGAAAGAGCAAAAGATTCAAAGATTCCGATGCAAGAATTTGCAGTATTTTATAAAGATTATAAACTAAGATTGCAAGATACAATGATGCAACATAGAAAAGGCAATGATGAAGAATATGCTTGGGCAACAATTGAAAAAATGTTAGCAACAATTGATAGTGAATTTGTTGAATCTATAGACAATGGTGAAAAATTAAGTGCTTCTTTAAAAAGAATTGAAAGTAAAATGGAGAAAATTTTCAAGGGTATATCAGACGCTAGAACTTATGATGATGAGTTAGATTTGAAAGGTCTTGCAGTTAGAAGGACTAATTCAGGAGAATCACATTCATCTAAGTCATCACATGGATCATCTAGTTCAAGCAAAAGTAGTAAACCACGTCGAGCAGTATAGAAAAATCACTACTAGCTAGGTATGGCGTTATCTACTGCTGGACACTGAAAAGTTGTAATTATCTCTTCTTGATCATTAACCGATTCCAGCTTAACCTTGAAGCCCCAAATTTTATATAAATGCTTCATAACCTGGTCAGCTTCTTGCGCTTCAATTGGTCGATTATCCCGCATTATATGGCGTAAAGTTAAAGAACGATCACCGCGCCGATCAATACTGTAGACCTGAATATTTGGCTCACTGATTGCAATGTTATATTGTTGGGATAGTAGTTCGCGAATACGCTTGTAGCTAATTTCTTCATGAATTTCGGTAACCACAAGATCGGATGCTTCAGGCTCGTTAAGTACTACAAATAATTTCATGTCGCGGATTACTTTGGGTGACAAATACTGCGCAATAAAGCTCTCGTCCTTATAGTTACGCATAGCAAAGTCTAGCGCTTGAATCCAATCTGTATTGACCAGATCTGGAAACCATTGCTTGTCTTCCTCAGTAGGCTCTTCACAGATTCGTTTAATATCCTTGTAAATATTGAAGCCTAGGGTATATGGATTGATGCCAGAAAAATGTGGATCATCAAACGCATATTGAAACATCACGTTGGTATGATTATGCAAAAATTCGACCATAAATGATTCATCAACTAATCCACGTTCAAACATTTCATTTATGATCGTGTAATGCCAGAATACTGCCCAGCCTTCATTCATGACTTTGGTTTGCTTTTGCGGGTAGAAGTATTGCGATATCTTACGCACAATCCGAATTACTTCACGTTCCCATGGTTCTAGTAAAGGGGCGTTCTTTTCTAAAAAGTATAAAATATTTTCTTCTGGTTCTGGGGGAAATCTTTCGCTGGCTTGGTTTTTATCTTTTAACTCCTGACTAGGTAGAGTGCGCCATAAATCATCAACTTGAGACTGCAAATATTCTTCGCGCGATTTCTGGCGCGCTTTCTCTTCGCTAAGGCTTAGTTTCGGTGGCCTACGATAACGATCTACGCCATAATGCTTAATTGCGTGACATGCATCCAGCAATTCTTCTACTTTTTCTACACCGTATAATTCTTCACATTCACTAATATAGTTTTTCGCAAACAATAGATAGTCAATTATAGAATCTGGATTAGTCCATGCTTTGAACAAGTAATTGCCTTTAAAAAATGAATTATGACCATAACAAGCATGTGCAATAGTCATCGCTTGTAGCGTTATAGTGTTTTCTTCCATTAAATACGCAATGCATGGGTCTGAATTAATAACCAATTCGTAAGCTAGCCCCATTAAACCACGCTTATAGTTTTTTTCGATAGTTAGAAACTGCTTGCCGTATGACCAGTGGCTGTACCCAAGCGGCATGCCAACAGCGGAGTATGCATCCATCATTTGTTCCGCTGAAATAATCTCAATTTGGTTGCGAAATGTATCCAGTTTATATTCAGCAGCTATCTTAGCGATTTCACGATCATAAGCTTCTAAAATTTCAAAGGTCCACTCTGAACCATGTGAGATAACATGCGATTTTTTAGATTTTGATTTTGATTTGTGTTCCGTATTCATGCTTGTTTAGGTGCCTCAACCACATTAATATGCTGACGCTTAAACAATTCTCTGAATACTGGGTAAATATCTTTAATTCCATTGATCGTTTGCATTTCAAAGTTTGGGTAGGCGGCCTTTACATTTAGATACTCTTCCCACAAACTCTGGTGGTGGCGGGGCATAATCTCAATGTACGCAAAATATTGCACAAAGGGCATGATTTTGCTGCTTAGGACTTCACGACAAAACGGTGAATCATTGTTCCAATTGTCACCATCGGATGCTTGTGCGCCATAAATATTCCATTCATGCGCTGGATAACGGTCGTGTATAATATCGCCCATCATTTCTAAAGCGCTAGAAACTACTGTTCCGCCAGTTTCACGCGAATAGAAGAAATCCTGCTCAGATACTTCCTTAGCAGAAGTATGATGACGGATAAATACTAACTCTATCGTGTCATAGGTTCTAGTTAGGAACAAATACAATAGAATAAAAAATCTTTTGGCCACATCTTTTTTAGCCTCATCCATAGATCCGGATACGTCCATGATACAAAACACCACAGCCTTAGATGTAGGGGCAGGCTGAAAAATACGGCGATTATAATTTAAATCATATGGATCAATAAATGGTATTTTGTCAATTTTTGACTTTAATTTTGCAATTAGTTCTTTTTGCTGCACTACTTCTGGATCAGTATCTTTATGTGATACTAGTAGCTTGGCCAGTAACTCTTCCGCTGCGCGCAAACGCTTTTTGCTCGGATTTGCTATTGATATGCGCCGTGCCAGTGCGTTGCGAAATGTGCGAATTATGTTTATGTTTGTTGGCATACCGGTATTAGTAAAACCTGAACGTACCTGGACAAAGTTATTAATAGTAGCTAATTGTTTTTTGAGTAAATGTGGCAATTCTAGATCATCGAAAAAAACATCGAGAAATTCCTCGCGCGATATTTCGAATGCAAAATTATCTTCGCCTTCGCCGGTATTACTGGCAGTACTTTCTCCACCATCACCTGCGTCAGTTTGTGGCTTAGGAATTTTATCGCCGCGGCTATAATCATGATTACCTGGCAGTACGATGGTGCGTGTGCCACCCTCACCATGTCGAAAAATTGGTTCGTTGGTATCTTTGATCGGAATATTGATTTTTTCGCCGTGTTCAAAGTCGGTGATACTACGTTTGGCTACCGCATCTGATACTGCGCGCCGGATTTGACGCTTGAAACGTTGGAGGAACCTGCGTCGATTTACTGCGCTTTTATGACGGCTGTTATGGCGGCGATCGATTATTTGTGACATGTTCGCCTACCTTAAGAAGATTTTCTTACACGTAAGTACCAATCGCATAATAAACGAACTTGTTTTGGAGTGTATCCTTTATCAACCATGCGGGCGACGAAATCTTCATGCTTGCGCCGATCTTCTGCGGAAGCTTTAGCGTTGAATGAAATCACTGGCAATAGGTCTTCAGTATTGGAAAACATTTTCTTTTCTATTACGCCACGCAATTTTTCATAACTAGTCCAAGATGGATTTTTACCGTTATTGTTAGCACGCGCGCGCAGTACAAAATTTACAATCTCATTGCGAAAGTCCTTTGGATTGCTGATTCCAGCTGGCTTTTCGATTTTTTCTAGTTCATTATTTAACATGCTGCGATCTAGGATTTCACCAGTATCTGGATCACGATATTCTTGGTCTTGAATCCAAAAATCAGCATATATTACATAGCGGTCAAATATATTCTGACCATACTCAGAGTATGACTCTAAGTATGCTGTTTGAATCTCTTTGCCAATAAATTCAACATAACGTGGCGATAAGAAGCCCTTGATATAGGATAAATATCGCTCATGCAATTCACTCGGAAACTGCTCTTGTTCAATTTGTTGCTCTAATACATACAACAAATGTACAGGATTGGCAGCAATCTCTGTGATGTCGAAGTTAAACACTTTGGATAAAATTTTAAAGGCGAATCTGGTAGATAAACCACTCATTCCTTCATCTACTCCGGCAAAATCCTTGTATTCTTGGATCGATTTAGATTTTGGATCAGTATCTTTTAAGTTTTCACCATCATAAACGCGCATTTTTGAGTAAATGCTGGAGTTTTCTGGCTCTTTGATTCTAGATAGAATGGAGAATTGCGCCATCATTTTAAGAGTGCCAGGGGCACATTGTGCATTATTTAAGGAACTACTTTGAATTAGTTTTTCATATATTTTAATTTCTTCACTAACTCGAACGCAATATGGTACTTTAACAATATACACGCGATCTAAAAAAGCTTCATTATGTTTATTGTTTTTAAATGAATGCCACTCTGATTCATTAGAGTGTGCCATTATTATTCCATCAAATGGTATTGATGATATAGCTTCGGTACCATTATAATTGCCTTCTTGAGTGGCAGTTAATAATGGATGTAGCATCTTTATTGGTGCCTTAAACATTTCCACAAACTCTAACAAACCACGGTTTGCGCGACATAACCCTCCCGAGTAGCTATATGCATCTGGATCATTTTGCGAATATTCTTCCAGCTTGCGAATATCAATTTTTCCGACCAAAGTCGAGATGTCCTGATTGTTTTCATCCCCCGGTTCAGTCTTCGCAATAGCAATCTGCTCATTCACTGAAGGCCATAATTTTACAACTCTAAATTTGCTAATATCGCCATCAAACTCTTTGAGGCGTTTAATTGCCCAAGGTGACATTATTCCTTGTATATAACGTCTAGGAATACCATACTCAGCCTCTAAAGCTGGCGCGTCTTCAGTTGGGTCAAATAATCCTAGCGGTGATTCCCAGATCGGTGAACCTTTAATTGCATAGAAAGGTAATTTTTGCATTAGATATTTTAAGCGTTCGGCTAATGATGATTTACCACCACCAACTGGACCTAATAAATAGAGTATTTGTTTCTTTTCTTCTAACCCTTGTCCGGCATGTTTAAAGAATGCCACAATTTGTGCAATACATTCTTCCATGCCATAGAATTCATCAAAAGCAGGGTAGTGTTTAATTACTTTATTGGAAAAAATGCGGCTCAAGCGTGGATCATGTCTGGTTTCAATTAATTCAGGCTCACCAATTGCAGCCAGCAATCTTTCAGCAGCCGTAGCATAGGCCATTGGGTCTTCTTTACAGATATTCAAATATTCTTGCAACGAATATTCTTCGCGTCCTTCGCGCTCATATCTGTTTCGTACGCTGTCAATGATGTCCACTAGAGTGCTCCGCTTTTAGCATCTACAGTTATGTATCTGCAATTATTGCTGAAGCTTTAGCTAGTATCCTGCAGCAGAATATTTTAATTCCTGCGATGGACCGCTGTAAATACGTCCCTGTACGCTCGCATTCGGCCATCCATGGCC
>CAYPGU010000108.1:0-6565 GCA_964409995.1 uncultured Legionellaceae bacterium
GGTATTGTATTTCTAGTGCAAAAGTGACTAATACATTCGGTGTATAATATGTTCTATTATTTTTAATATAAGAATCACGCTCATCTATTGTCATACGTAATATATAACGTTTTTCTTTGAGGAATTTATGCCTAGATTCAATTGCGAATCCGATTCTCTTATAGTATTGCTCTGGCAACAATCCCCATGAATCTGGTCCGGTATGCATATAATCACCCAGTGCATCAATTTTATTAATTAAACCAATCTTGGCTATTTGCTCCTTAACATACTCATCAAATATTATTGCAGATGCATGCTCAATAGTTGTAACATCATCTACTGCATCATCTTGCATTACTGCCAAATACAAATCTAAAACTTCTGCAGTGTTCAATAAGCATCTGCTCTTATAGTATGCTCGGCCTAACTGCTCTATAGCATGCAAATGTTGCTCTGAAATGTACCGCATTTTAAGCCCCTCGCCCAAGCGTGATTAAAAATTGTAACGCTTTGACAAAAAAAGTTTAAAAAAGTGCGGTAAATATAGGCTAATTTTTTATCCAGCCATAAAATTATCCGCAACTATGGAACTAATTGCTTAATTTAACATCTAAATAGGAAAGTATAAATTTTGCTAATATAATCCTATCCATATTTCCAGCAACCAAACTTGGTTTGATCTTACTTAACTCAGTTGATTGCAAATCTAAAGTTTGTGGATCCCATTCGAAATGCACACCACTTAATATAGCTCTGCCATTTCCAACAGTGCAAGCTACTATGGCTGCTGGGCAATCTTTTGCTTCGTTGTGTTCTGGAACATACCGCGCTAATACAGTTATGTTCGGATACGCTTGGGTTTGCACAAAATGTCCACCGCCATAGTAAAATACACTAAGTTCTTGACCAAGTTTAAACGGACCAGCTTGCGTAAAATTCCATGAAATTTTTGCAGCGCGAACTCCCTTATAAGTTTGCACATTTCGATGATCAAAACCAGTATATGTTGGACCTTCCACCAGACCTGGAAACAATTTTAATTCGCGTTCACCGCTAACTTCTAAGTCTAGGTCGCCTTTAGCAAATTCGATTCGATCTGCAGCATAATATGCTCCAGCACAAATTCCTAAAAATTTACCACCCTGTTCAATATAACGCTTAATATTTTGGTTACCTTGTCCATTTAATTTAGCAACGTATGGTCGATCTGCACCGCCTGGCATAATTAGTAGGGCAGTATTATCGATCCAGGCAGGATCTAAAATATATTCCGGACCAACTGCGATTACTTTATATTCAGTATCTACCAGTTGTCGCAGCATGCTAATGGTATTTGATATTGAATTTTGTCCGGCTCCTGGACCAGCATAGACAATAATATTACTTGTGGTTTGGGCATACAGTGCTGAACTTAAAGTCACCGCACTAATAAAAACACTTAACTTTTTCATCAGAAACCTTTCTTAATATGCTTTAATCGAAGTGAGGATATTAGGGCAAAAAAAAAGCGACAATATTATGTCGCTTTTTCTTTAGTTTAGCCACTAGACTTATTGATCGCGATTTTCCATCTTTTCTTTCAACAAATCACCTAATGTGGTGCCACCTACTTCTTCGCCTGAACGGTTGTATTCACGCAAAGTTTCTTGTTCTTCTTCTACATCTTTTGCTTTGATGGAGAGAGAAATTACGCGATTCTTGCGATCAACGTTAATGATCTTAGCTTCAATCGTGTCATTAACATTCAATACAGAACGTGCATCATCGATTCGATCACGACCCAATTCAGTAGCCTTCAATACGCCTTCAACGCCATCCATTAAAGTGATAGTAGCGCCTTTAGCGTCCACTTCAGACACCACGCCTTTAACTAGAGCGCCTTTTACGTTTTCAGTAACGTACATAGTGAATGGATCTTGCATTAGTTGTTTAACGCCTAAAGAAATTCTTTCACGCTCAGCATCAATCGCCAATACCATTGCTTCAATTTCCTGGCCTTTCTTGTATTGACGCACTACAGATTCGCCTGAATCATTCCATGACAAATCAGATAAGTGAATCAAACCATCAATGCCACCGTCTAAACCGATGAAGATTCCAAAGTCAGTAATAGATTTGATCTTACCGCTAACTTTATCACCTTTGTTACATGTAGATGCGAAAGCATTCCATGGATTGTCTTGGCATTGTTTGAGGCCTAAAGATATACGACGACGTTCTTCATCAATATCTAAAACCATTACTTCTACTTCGGAGCCCAACTGTACAACTTTGCTTGGGTGAATATTCTTGTTGGTCCAATCCATTTCGGATACGTGCACCAAACCTTCAACACCTTCTTCGATTTCAACAAAACAACCGTAATCGGTGATATTAGTAACCTTACCAGTTAAGCGAGTACCTTCAGCATAACGTGATGTAATATCAACCCATGGATCTGAACCTAATTGCTTCAAGCCCAAAGATACGCGAGTCTTATCACGATCAAACTTCAATACTTTTACTTTAAGTTCTTGACCAACTGATACGATTTCACTTGGGTGTTTAACACGGCGCCATGCCATATCAGTGATATGCAACAAGCCGTCGATGCCGCCCAAATCAACGAACGCACCGTAATCGGTTAAGTTCTTCACAATACCTTTAACTTCTTGACCTTCTTGGAGGTTACCAAGTAAGGCTTCGCGTTCTGCGCTGCTTTCTGATTCAACAACTGAACGACGAGATACAACGACGTTATTACGCTTCTGATCAAGCTTAATAACCTTGAATTCTAATTCTCTACCTTCTAAACCTGAAGGATCACGCACTGGACGTACATCAACTAATGAACCAGGTAGGAACGCACGAATAGAGTCTAATTCAACAGTGAAACCACCTTTAACCTTACCACTAATGATACCCATTACTGGCAAGTTACCTTCGAAGGCTTTACTGAGGCTAATCCAAGCTTTAGCTCGTTTAGCTTTTTCACGTGATAGACGGGTTTCACCCCAACCATTTTCAATCGCATCCAATGCAACTTCAATATCGTCACCGACTTGAACTTCCATTTGACCATTAGCATCATGGAATTGTTGAACTGGAATTTGGCCTTCTGATTTTAAGCCAACGTTGATGGTTACATAATCGTTACTGATGTTAAGTACTTTACCGGTAACAATCGCGCCTGGATACATCTTGAATTTGGATAAACTATTTTCAAATAGTTGTGCAAAAGTCTCAGTCATTTTTTCTCCGCAACCCCTTAGGGTTTTTACTACTTCTCTGCCCCACGAACGGCAGGCCTAAATTAAACATTTGACAAGCGCTGCTCAGCATAGCCCACCACCAGCTTAAATACTTCCTCTATCTTCATATCAGAGGTATCTATGACTATGGCATCTTCTGCCGGCCGAAGCGGTGCAACCGCACGCGTCTTATCCCTTAGATCCCGCTGAATTATATCAGCTATCAAGGACGCTAGGTTAACATTATAGCCGCGTTCCTTCAACTGCAAAAAGCGTCGCTGGGCGCGTTCTTCAACGCTAGCGTCTAAATAAACTTTCAAAAACGCTTCTGGAAACACTATCGTGCCCATATCCCGCCCATCCGCAACTAAGCCAGGTGACTTTGCAAACATGCGTTGACGCTCTAATAATGCCTGGCGCACCTCAGAAATAACTGCGATCTTTGAAGCCACATCGCTGCATGCTTCGGAGCGAATCTCCTCGCTAACATCCTGGCTGTTTAGAAAAACCCGGCCATCTTTAAATTCCGCAGGCAAGATCTGCGCTAGATGCACGATGCGCTTGTTGTCGTTAAAAGCACAATTATCATGTAAAACCGATAAAGCCAACACTCTATAGATAGCGCCACTATCCAAAAAGAACCACCCAAAATGCTTAGCTAATAAGTGACTAATCGTGCCTTTACCAACCCCCCCTGGGCCATCTATGGTTAGAACTGGAACTGGCTCAAGCATACGAAATCTCCTGTTGGATGTTTAATCCGGCCTGCCGTGCAACCGACACAAAATCTGGAAACGAGGTTGCAATGTTCTGAGCATTTTGAATCAGTATCGGTTGTTGTGCAACCAGTCCGGCCATCGCAAATGTCATAGCTACTCTATGGTCATCTTTGGCATCTACTGTTCCGCCTGAGATTACGCCACCTTTGATGGCCAAACCATCACTAAATACGCTAACTTGAATACCCAACCGCGTTAAGCCCTCGGCCATTGCTTCGATTCGATCGCTCTCTTTATAGCGCAGCTCTTGCGCGCCACGAATTACACTCACACCATTAGCACATGCCGCAGCCAAACATATAATAGGAATCTCATCAATTGCGTTTGCAATTAGCTCATTTTCAATGTTTATAGCTTGTAACTCAGCCACTGCAGTTACCGTGATATCGGCACGCCATTCTCCATTAATGCACTGGTGATTATCCAACTGAATATTAGCCCCCATGCGCTGTAAAACTTCTAATACCGCGCTACGCGTTGGATTTACCCCAATATTGCATAACTTTATTGCCGACCCAGCCGCAATCGTCGCCCCCACAATAAAAAATGCTGCTGTAGAGATATCGCCAGGAATGTTTATTTTAACTACAGCCTGATTTTTTACACTAGCTAAATATGCTAATAATATTTCGGTGTGATCGCGACAAATACTGGGTGCTGTAACTACAGTATCTCCTTGTGCGTATAGTCCAGCCAACAGAATAGTCGACTTAACCTGGGCACTAGCAATAGGCATGGTATACTTGATCCCGCGTAAAGATTGACCACCAGTAATGTATCAAGGTGCGCAACCATTGGCCACAGCTGAGATCTTGGCACCCATTTTCTGTAAGGGATCGATGATTCTTTGCATTGGCCGGCGTCGAATCGACGCATCCCCAGTGATGACACTAGAAAATTTTTGCGCGGCTAAAATTCCAGTCAGTAAGCGTATAGTTGTTCCTGAATTGCCAACATCCAAAATTGCGTGTGGATCACACAAACCAGTCAAACCAACACTTGTTAATTGCACGGCTGTAGAATTTAGATAAGTAAATTCTATACCTAATTTTTTTAATGCATTCATAGTTGCAATACAATCTAAACTCTGCAGCCAATTGCATAAAATAATTTGTTGTTGTGGCAAAATTATTGAGCTAAGCAACATTGCTCGATGCGTAATGGATTTGTCACCGGGGATCTGTATTTGCCCATTCAAGTTAGATTTAGGAAATATAAATAAATCATTTTTCATAAAAAGAAATTCAGTTGCATTGATTCGCAAATCATATTGTATAACAAGGGATAACAAAACATTTATTTAAATTTAATTCTTGACTCAAATATATCTGTTATGTTAATAAATCCTTACAACTAATTTCTGGAGACACACTATTATGAAAAAAAACCCATTAAGACAAGCGGCTGCGTCTGGTCCAAAATCTAACCCATTAAGATCTGCTGCTGGAGCTACTGCAAGTAGTAACCAATTAAGAGCTGCAGCAGCAAGCACACATTTACAAACCACAACACCAGTAGTAGCTGCATACCAACCTAAAGTTCGCTCTAAAGATGAATATGATTTCGCAGAAGTTCCTGCATTAAAAGCTTTCGTAACTAAATTTTCAGCTGTTCTAGAAGGCACTGTACCTGCTGCTGAAGTTAATCCATTAGTTGCAAATATCAATGCGGCAGTAGCTGGGCTTGTAGACCCAACTACAATTAAAACTAAGGCAGCTGATGATGCATTAGATTTAGCAATTGTAAATCTTGACAAATCTCTTAAAGCCTTAACAGGATATCTAAAGGATTTATTGAGCGAAGGTTTAATGGCGAAAATGCAGGCACCTGCAGTTTATCAAGGTGGCAATGATGTAACACCTGAAGAATTCATGGCCCTAGATGTTGAAGACTTAATTGAACTACAACCAGCATTTGCTTTAACTGCACAAGCCTTCGAAATAATGGAAGAGTCAGACAAATTCAAAGCTGAGCACATTATCGCATTAGTACAACCACAACTTGTTTTAAATGAAGAAGTTTTAGCTGGTTTGATGAGCTCATCTAAGCTTACTGCTGAAGATGTAATTACAATGATCAAACCTGAAGTTACTGAATTGTTAGCTGTGCGCGATGCAAGAATAGCTGCTGAAAAAGCTGCTGCTGAACTAGCTGCCAAAGAAGCTGCTGAACTAGCTGCTGCTGAACTTGCTGCCAAAGAAGCTGCTGAAAAAGAAGCTGCTGAACTAGCTGCAAAAGTAGCTGAAGAATTAGCTGCCAAAGAAGCTGCAGAATTAGCTGCCAAAGAAGCTGCTGAACTAGCTGCCGAAGAAGAAGTTGCTCAAACCACGCCAGCTAAGCAACAAGTTGCCGAAGAATCTGAAGCTCCAGCTGTACAACAAGATGAAACTCCAAAACCATTGTTGGGCGCTGGTGCATTCTCTGCTACTAAAGCTGCTGCTAATGCTGCAAAGAAAGCTGCTGCTCTTAAAGCTGCTCAAGATCTTGCTGCTCAAGAAGCTGCTAATGCTAACGTTGCTGAAACTGCGGCTACTCCAAGCGGTCCAGGTATGTAATTGTAGATGTCCAATACGA